>CADBUN010000115.1 GCA_902797825.1 uncultured Ruminococcus sp.
AAGGCGGAGGGCGCAGGCAGGCTGGCGCCTGTCAAGACTGACAACGCAGTTATGCGGAATTCTCCGCAATAGATATTAAAGTGTTTTGTTGCTACTTAGTATCAGTATGGTGTAGACTGATTGGGATGAAGGATCGAAAAGAACTCATCGTAGGTTTTGATCTCATAATCGCACAGCTCGCTGTGCGTCGGCTCGCCGCCGTTGAGGAACAGGCAGGTCGTCAGCCCGGCGTTTCTGCCGCCGAGCATATCCGAGGTGAGGCTATCCCCCACCATGATTACGCGGTCCGTATCGGTGATCTTCAAATCGCGGAAGATGCAATCGAAGTAGGCTTTATCCGGCTTTCCGGCGCCGATCTGCTCTGAGATATAGATGCCGTCCACATAAGGCTTCACCGCCGCGCGGTTGAAGCGACCGGTTTGTGGGATCGTCAGCCCGTTGGTCGCAAGGTAAATCTTACAGTACCGATGGAGCTTTTGGACAAATTCCAAGGCGCCGTCGATCAAAAACGCCTGATATGACAGATTCCGTTCATAGGTATCGTTGACCGCACCGAAATCGACCGGGGCAGCGCCGAGCTCCCGATACAGCCGTTGAAAGCGCGTCGGCTTGAGCTGATCGCGGCTGAGCTCGCCGCGCTCGAGCGCCTTCCAACAGTCCAGATTAATCGCGCTGTAACGGGCGACGACCTCATCGGTCGGCGTAACGCCGAAATCGCGGAGCGTCAGGCTGACGGCGGTTTTCTCCGCCAGCTTAAAGTCATAGACGGTTTCGTCCGCGTCGAGCAGAACAATATCAAAACGCTGCTCAGGCAAAGTCCTCTCCCCCCTTGATGTAGATACCGACGCGCCTTATCTCCGCGTATAGCTCCGTCCCGATGCTGTCCGCAAAGGCGTTGAGCAGGAGATTGGGATTAATATTGAGCGTGGAGCCTGCCGGCAGCGTCAAACAGAAGCGCACCTTGTCGTCCTGTATCGGTTCATAGGCAAGGAGGTAGGGCTTGAGGTCAACATCCTTCATGCCCTTTTTCGTCTTTTTCTGTGTAATAATCTCCGGCAAAGATAAAAAGGCTTCCAGCTTGTCTGACAATGTCTCCGCCGGGAGCTCGCCGTCGTTCATCGGTTCGAGTCTGATATCATATTTCGCCGATTCGATCGCGGAAGCCTTATGCACTGCCTCAGCGCAGCGATAGACGCGGATGCCGTCCGGCAAACAGGCGTTCATCCGCTCGGGGATCGCGGACAAGTCCTCGTCATCATCCAGAATACGGAAATCCATACTCTCACATTCGCTCGCGAAGCCGAGCGACAGCGGCAAGGCAAAGGTGATATAGGCGTGCTGATGAAAGCCCTCGGTATGCCAGATATTCAGGCGGCTCTTGCCGACGGCGCGGAGCATCACGCGGTTGGTGTCAAGGTGAGAGATGTACTTGCAGGCGCCGTCCTTGCGGTAAAAAATCCTAACGTTTTTCATAACAGACGCCTCCTCCGTACTTTTTAGAGCCGCAGCCAAGGCATTTTTCGCGGCAGTTGGGCGAAGCCTCGGAGCGATAGGCGCGCTCACACTCGCGCCGCAGGAATTCCTTGGTCACGCCGTAATCGAGGTGATCCCACGGCAGAACCTCGTCGAAGGAACGGCGGCGGTTGGCATAAAAGCCGGGATCAATCCCACAGGCGTCAAACACCTCCAGCCACGCCTGAAGCGAAAAGCAATCGCTCCAGCCGTCAAAGCGGATGCCGCGGCGATGCGCCTCCAGCATGACCGCATTCAGCTTGCGGTCACCGCGCGCAAAGACAGCCTCCAAAAAGGAGGTGTCGGAATCATGATAGTTGTAGGTCAGCTTACTCGGAGAAATCTTATGCGCCGCCATCGTATGCTTGATATGCTGCTGCTTTTCACGCAGGAGCTCCATCGTGTCCTGCGGCTCCCACTGGAAGGGGGTGAACGGCTTCGGCACAAAGGAAGAGGCGGAGACGGTCACGCGCGGCGTCTTGCCCTTTTGACGATTCGGGACGCTGTAATAGGTATCGAGAACCTTCTTGCCGAGCAGCGGAATCGCCGCGACGTCGTCCATCGTCTCGGTCGGCAAGCCGATCATAAAATAGAGCTTGACGGTCGTATAGCCGCCCTCAAACGCAACGCGGCAGGTGTTCATCAGCTCGTCCTCAAAGACATTCTTGTTGATCGCGTTCCTGAGACGCTGGCTTCCTGCCTCGGGCGCGAAGGTCAGGCCGCTCTTGCGGATCGACTTGATCTCGTTGAGGATATCGTCCGAAAAGCCGTCTACGCGCAGGGAGGGCAGCGACAGGCTGACGTTCTCGGGCTTTGCCCAGCGGTTCAGCTCGCGCAGCAAGGGTACCACCTGCGTATAATCGCTCGAGCTCAGCGACGAGAGAGAGACCTCGTCATAGCCGGTGTTGCGGCACAGCGCATGGCACTGGCGGCTGATACACTCGACGCTTTTCTCACGCACGGGGCGATAGAGAAAGCCTGCCTGACAAAAGCGGCAGCCGCGGATACAGCCGCGGAAAATCTCTTCCACCGCCCGATCGTGAACGATCTCGATGTTCGGGACAACAAAGTTATCCGGATAATAGCTCTCGTCCATCTTCATCATCACGCGCTTTTCGATCACCGCGGGCGCGCCGTCACGCGGCGTCACGTTGGCTACGGTTCCGTCGTCGTGATAGGTCACATCATAGAGGGAAGGAACATAAACGCCCTTGATCCGAGACGCCAGACGCAGAAATTCCGCGCGGCTCTTCCCTTCCTTTTTACACGTTCGGTAGAGCTCGATGACCTCGAGATCGACCTCTTCCCCGTCGCCGAGGAAAAAGAGATCGACAAAATCG
>CADBUN010000116.1 GCA_902797825.1 uncultured Ruminococcus sp.
TACCGAGCATATGTTCTTTGAGGCTGACAGAATCGCCGCGTTCCGCGAGATGATCTGTGCCGATACCGTTGAAGAGCGCGAGGCTGCGCTCGACAAGATCCTGCCCTATCAGCAGGGCGACTTCGAGAAGCTGTACGAGGCGCTCGAGGGCAACCCCGTTACCATCCGCTTCCTGGATCCGCCTCTGCACGAGTTCGTTCCCACCGAGGAAGCCGACATCGAGCTGCTGGCGAAGGCTCAGGGCAAGACCGTTGAGGAGATCAAGGCGATCATCGACTCTCTGCATGAGTTCAACCCGATGATGGGCCACCGCGGCTGCCGTCTGGCTGTCACCTATCCCGAGATCGCGAAGATGCAGACCAAGGCTGTCATCCGCGCCGCGATCAACGTCAAGAAGGCGCATCCCGACTGGACCATCGTCCCCGAGATCATGATCCCGCTCGTCGGCGATATCAAGGAGCTCAAGTATGTCAAGAAGTTCGTCGTCGAGACCGCTGACGCTGAGATCGCCGCTGCCGGCGCTGACCTCAAGTATGAGGTTGGTACCATGATCGAGATCCCGAGAGCGGCGCTGACTGCCGACGAGATCGCGACCGCCGCCGACTTCTTCTGCTTCGGCACCAACGACCTGACGCAGATGACCTTCGGCTTCAGCCGTGATGACGCGGGCAAGTTCCTCGAGGCTTACTATGACGCCAAGATCTTTGAGAACGATCCGTTCGCGAAGCTCGACCAGACCGGCGTGGGCA
This sequence comes from uncultured Ruminococcus sp., assembly GCA_902797825.1. Lineage (GTDB taxonomy): Bacteria > Bacillota > Clostridia > Oscillospirales > Acutalibacteraceae > Ruminococcoides. Next base: position 750 of record CADBUN010000116.1, read on the forward strand.
AGCTGATGGATATGGCGATCAAGCTCGGCAAGCCCGTGAATCCCAACCTCCACATCGGTATCTGCGGCGAGCACGGCGGCGATCCCACCTCCGTCGAGTTCTGCCACAAGATCGGTCTGGATTATGTATCCTGCTCGCCCTTCCGCGTTCCGATCGCTCGTCTGGCTGCTGCTCAGGCTGCGATCAGCAACAAGTAAGCGACAGGCTTAGGGCATAGCCCTTTATTAGCCGACAGGCAAAACAAAATAATCATAGGTGCTGTGAAAAACACAGTCATTGCGAGGGCTCGACACGCGTGTCGAGCCCGTGGCAGGCTCACAAAGGAAAGCCTTGGGAGCCCGCCGCGAGAAAAGGCGCGCGCGTCCTCGCGATGATGGTTGTTTTTTACAGCGCCTTTTTCTTTTTATCAAGGATTAGTATTAGGCGAATACCCCGTCCGAAAAGCGGCTGTTTGAAATTGTCGTGTCTGCACCGAAAAAAGACCTGGTGAAAATAGAAATTCATAATACTCCGGGAAGATAGATGGTTATTATTATTTACAATAAATATAATGCAATGTGAGCAAGCAGAAAAATTTAATAATAATCCAGAAAAAACCTAATTTATATCTTGCATTTTTCAGACAAATATGATAAAATATTTTAAATATTCTATGTAAAACTCACATATTTTTAAAAACGACAATCATGTGACAAATATTTGACGAGGATTTTCTCCCCGAGAGCGGCACGCGCAGCCCGCGGAAGAAGCGGCGGCAGCTTTTGCTTTCATGGTAAACGGCTCGTATAAAACAGATACCCTTTCGTCTTGTTGCCGCGCCGCAACGAGCGACGGGCAAACGAAACGCATGCAAAGCGATGGGCAGACAAAGCGCTTGGAGTGTTGTTTTGTTATACAAGCGACAGACGCCGGTGACCGTCGGCTGGTACCATCCGGCGGTATACCGTGGCAGAGCACGCAGAGGGCGGCGCCGTCCCGAAAAGTCGCGCGCCGGGGAAGCGTCCCTCGGCAGACGCGCGGGGCGCAGGACAAATACGACGGGAACAGGAGGTTTTGGGATGGAAAAGAACAGAACAAAAGGAATAACAAGGAGGCTTGGAATCAAGCTGGTCAGCATTCTCCTGATGGTGACGCTGCTGCTCGACCTTACCGCCGCTTACATCAGCGCGGATTCTTACTATACCGTCCGTATCAACTATCTGTATGTTGACGGTACCCACGCGCACGATCCCTATATCGCGACCTTCCCTGCTGATCAGGCGGTTGATATCACAGTCACGAATCCCAACGTCAGCGGCTATGATCCCATGATGCTTAACGAGGGCGAGACGAACCCCATGGCGCTTCCGGAGAACGGAACACTCGCCACAACGACGGCAGTCAATATTAATAAGCTGGAGCATAACGTGACCTACACGGTCTATTATCTGGCCGGTCTGTCGCATTACAGGGCGCGCTTCTATCTGCAAAACGTCTATGACGACCTGTATACGACCGACCAGTCCCTCAACGCGCAGTATCAGGATCTGCTGGGCGTGACCGGCAGCTTTCCCACCAATCTTGAAGAGGTAGAGGTCAAGGGCTTCACCTCCCTGTTCCACGAGCCGGACGCGATCGCCGCCGACGGCTCCACCGTGTTCAGACTTTACTATGACCGCAACTACTACAGCGTCGGCTTTGACCTCGGCGAGGGCGGCTACGGTGTAGAGCCGATCTACGCGAAGTACCAGACCGTCTATCATGTCGACGAGCCTAA
>CADBUN010000117.1 GCA_902797825.1 uncultured Ruminococcus sp.
AAAAGGTTTATCAAAAGCTTGATATAGATATTTGGATAATTTGGAGGTATGAAACATGGCAAAAAGAACAGATGTGAAAAAAGTATTGATCATCGGCTCGGGCCCGATCGTCATCGGTCAGGCTGCCGAGTTCGACTATGCCGGCACACAGGCGTGTCTGGCGCTCAAGGAAGAGGGCTACGAGGTCATCCTGTGTAACTCGAACCCCGCGACCATCATGACCGATACCCAGATCGCGGACAAGGTCTATATGGAACCGCTGACCTTGGAGTATGTCGCGAAGATCCTGCGCTATGAGCGCCCCGACGCGATCGTGCCGGGTATCGGCGGACAGACGGGGCTGAACCTCGCGATGCAGCTCGAGCGCAAGGGCATCCTCAAGGAATGCGGCGTACAGCTGCTCGGCACCTCCTCACAGAGTATCGAGCGCGCCGAGGACAGAGAGCTGTTCAAGGAGATGTGCGAAAGTATCGGCGAGCCGGTCATCCCCTCTCAGATTACCTATGATCTCGAAGAAGCCAAGAAAGCGGCCGATCAGGTCGGCTACCCGGTCGTCCTGCGCCCGGCGTTCACCCTCGGCGGCACCGGCGGCGGCTTCGCCGATAACGAAGAAGAGCTGATCGAAATCGGCAGACAGGCGTTCGCCCTCTCTCCCGTGCATCAGGTCCTGATCGAAAAGTCGGTCAAGGGCTATAAGGAGATCGAGTTCGAGGTCATGCGCGACAGTAACGACACCGCCATCACCATCTGCGGCATGGAGAACGTCGATCCCGTCGGCGTCCATACCGGCGACAGCATCGTTGTCGCGCCGATCCTTTCGCTCAACGACAAGGATCTGAAAATGCTCAACGACAGCGCGATCAAGATCATCCGCGAGTTAAAGATCGAGGGCGGCTGTAACGTCCAGTTCGCGCTGAATCCGAATTCCAGCGAATATTACCTCATCGAGGTCAACCCCAGGGTTTCGCGCTCTTCGGCGCTGGCGAGCAAGGCGTCGGGCTATCCGATCGCCAGAGTCACCGCCAAGATCGCGATGGGCATGGCGCTGGAGGATATCCCCGTCGCGGGCGGCACGGCGGCGATCGAGCCCTCGCTCGATTACATCGTCGCGAAGTTCCCGCGCTTCCCCTTCGATAAGTTCGCCGACGCGCCCAACACCCTTGGCACCCAGATGAAGGCGACCGGCGAGGTCATGGGCATCGGCTCTACCTTAGAGGAATGCTGCCTGAAGTCCGTGCGCTCGCTCGAGACCGGCGTATGCCACTTCTATCTCGCAAAATTCGACAGCTTCTCGGATGACGAGCTGTTTGACTATATCAAGGAATTCAAGGACGATAACGTCTATGCGGTCTTTGAGCTGCTGCGCCGCGGCGCTACGGTCGAAAAGCTCCATGAGGTCACCATGATCACGGAGCTCTTCCTCGAAAGCTTCAAGAAGATCGTCGATATGGAAAATACCCTCAAGGAGCATCAGGGCGATATCGAAATCCTGAGAGCCGCGAAGATCATGGGCTTCTCGGATGAATACATCAGCTCCCTGTGGGATACCCCCGAGGTCGAGATTTATCAGACCAGAAAGGCGAACGGGATCACCCCGATCTTCAAGATGGTCGATACCCTGCATACCGGCAAGTATATCGCGTATCTCTACTCGTCCTATACCGGCGAGAACGCGTCGCGCCTGAGCGATATGAAGAAGATCATCGTGCTGGGCGCAGGTCCGATCCGTATCGGTCAGGGCGTCGAGTTCGACTACTCTACCGTCCACGCGGTGCAGACCATCCGCAGGGCAGGCTATGAAGCGATCATCATCAACAATAACCCCGAGACGGTCTCTACCGACTATACCACCGCCGACAAGCTCTACTTCGAGCCCCTCACCCCCGAGGACGTCATGGCGATCATCGACTTTGAACAGCCCGAGGGCGTCATCGCTTCTCTGGGCGGTCAGACGGCGATCAACCTCGCCCAGCCGCTGATGGATCGCGGCGTGAAGATCATCGGCACCGACTGCGCCGCGATCGAACGCGCCGAGAACCGCGACAGCTTCAACGCGATCATCAAGGAGCTCGGCATCCCCCAGCCTGCCGGTAAGGCGGTCACCTCGATCGAGGAGGGCGTGAAGGCGGCGGCTGAGATCGGCTATCCCGTGCTGGTACGTCCGTCCTTCGTGCTGGGCGGCAGAGCCATGCAGATCGTCAGCAAGGAAGAGGATTTACGGCATTATCTGAAAACCGCCGTTGAGATCGACGAGGATAAGCCCGTCTTGGTCGATAAATACATCATGGGCAAGGAGGTCGAGGTTGACGCGATCTGTGACGGGATCGACGTGTTCGTTCCCGGTATCATGGAGCTGGTCGAGCGTACCGGCGTCCATTCGGGCGACTCTATCTCCGTCTACCCCTCCTTCTCGATTTCGGATAAGGTCAAGGGCATTATTCTGCAATACGCCAAGAAATTAGGCAAAGCGATCGGCATTATCGGTCTGTACAATATCCAGTTCATCGTCGATGAACACGACGACGTTTACATCATCGAGGTCAACCCGAGATCGTCGAGAACCGTTCCGTTCCTCTCTAAATCCACCGGCTACTCCCTCGCGGATATCGCGACCGAGGTCATCCTCGGCAAATCGCTCAAGGAGCAGGGTATCTTCCAGCTCTATCCGGAGGAGAAAAAGCGTTATTACGTCAAGGTTCCGGTATTCTCGTTCCAGAAGATCAAGGGACTGGATGCGTATCTCAGCCCGGAGATGAAGAGCACCGGCGAAGCGATCGGCTACGACAAGAGCCTGTCGAGAGCGATGTACAAGGCGCTCGTCGCGGCAGGCACCAAGGTGCAGAACTACGGCACCGTTATCGTCACCCTCGCCGACGAGGATAAGGAAGAGGCGGTTCCGCTGATCCGCCGCTTCTACGACCTCGGCTTCAACATCGAGGCAACCGACCTGACCGCCAAGACCTTGCGCGAGCACGGGATCCGTACCCGAACCCTGCGCAAGCTCTCTGAGGGCTCTAACCAGCTGCTCGACGCGCTGCGCGCCGGCTATGTCAGCTATGTCATCAACACGCGCGCGATCATGTCGGGCGTCCACTATGAGGACGGCACCGCGATCCGCCGGACGGCGATCGAAAACGGCGTGACGATCTTTACCTCGCTCGACACCGTCCGCGTCCTGCTGGACGTGCTCGAGGAAACCACCCTGACGATTTCGACGATAGACGCGTAATGAAAAATTGTCATTGCGAGGAGCAACCGACAAGGTTGCGACGCGGCAATCCCCCTGCTATCCATGCCGGCTCAGAGAAGAAGCATAGTCCCTCTTTGTCGGACATGAATGTTCTCCTCGGAATGACTGATGTACAAAATACTTTGATGGGGTGAAGCAATGCAAGACTCAAAATTTACCATCATTGAAAATATAAGGATCGCGAAGGACGTTTTTCAGATGCGCCTTCGCGGCGATACCGCGGCGATCGGGAATCCCGGCGAGTTCGTCAACCTCCGTCTCGACGGCTTTTACCTGCGCCGCCCGATCTCGGTCTGCGACGTCGAGGGCGACGTCCTCACCCTGATCTATAAGGTCGTCGGCAAGGGCACCGAGGCGATGTCAGAAATGACGCCCGGTACCGGGCTGATGCTTCTGACAGGTCTGGGCAACGGCTACGACCTGAGCCTCTCGGGCGATTCTCCGCTGCTCGTCGGCGGCGGCGTCGGCGTACCGCCGCTGTATCTCCTCGCCAAGCGGTTATTGGCACAGGGAAAACACGTGCGCGTGGTGCTGGGCTTTAATACCGCCGACGAGGTCTTTTATCAGGACGAATTCAGGGCGCTCGGCTGTGACGTGACGGTCGCGACCGTTGACGGCTCCTGCGGCGTAAAGGGCTTCGTCACCGACGCGCTGCCAAAGGACTATACCTATTTCTATACCTGCGGACCGATGCCGATGTTCAGGGCGCTGAACAAGGCGGTCAAGACCTCGGGACAATTCAGCTTTGAAGAACGCATGGGCTGCGGCTTCGGCGCCTGTATGGGCTGCTCCTGCCAAACGCTCTTTGGCAGCAAGCGCATTTGTAAGGACGGCCCCGTGCTGAAGAAGGAGGAGATCTTATGGACAGACTGAGCGTTAACCTGTGCGGGATCACGCTCGACAACCCCGTGATACCTGCCTCCGGCACCTTCGGCTACGGCTACGAGTTCGCCGAGATCTATGATATTAACTGTTTAGGCACCTTTTCCTTTAAGGGCACGACGAAGCAGCCGCGCTTCGGCAACCCGACGCCCCGGATCGCCGAGTGCACCGCCGGGATGATCAACGCCGTCGGCTTGCAGAACCCGGGGGTGGAAAAGGTGATCGCGGAGGAGCTCCCCCGGCTCAAACAAGTATTTCATAAGCCGGTGATGGCGAACGTGAGCGGTTTTTCCGTCGAGGATTACGCCTTCACCTGCGAACAATTAGACAAGGAAGAACAGGTCGGCTGGCTGGAGGTCAACGTCAGCTGTCCGAACGTTCACGGCGGCGGTATGAGCTTCGGCACCCGTCCCGAGGCTGCCGCCGAGGTTACGAGGGCGGTCAAGGCGGTGACGACAAAGCCCGTCATCATCAAGCTCAGCCCGAACGTGACCGATATCACCGAGATCGCCAAGGCGTGTGAAGCAGCCGGCGCGGACGGCATCAGCCTGATCAACACCCTGCTCGGGATGCGGATTGACCTGAAAACCCGTCGCCCGGTGATTGCCAACACGATGGGCGGCTTCTCCGGTCCGGCGATCTTCCCGGTAGCGCTGCGGATGGTATACCAGGTGGCGCGCGCGGTGAAGATTCCCGTCGTCGGGATGGGCGGCGTGAGCAGCGCCGAGGATGTGCTCGAGATGATGCTCGCCGGCGCGACAGCGGTCGAGATCGGCGCGCAGAATCTGGTTGATCCGATGGCGAGCAAGCGGATCATTGACGCGCTGCCTGCCGTCATGGATCGCTATCATATCAATTCTTTATCAGAGATAACAGGAGGCGTGAAAAATGGGTAAGGACGTAATTGTAGCCTGTGACTTTTCAACCGCACAGGCGACCTTTGATTTTCTCGATTTGTTTGAAAACGAACAGCGTAAGCCCTTTGTCAAGATCGGGATGGAGCTCTACTACGCCGAGGGACCGTCGATCGTGCGCGAGATCAAGCGCAGGGGACATAAGATCTTCCTCGATTTAAAGCTCCACGATATCCCCAACACCGTGATGAAGGCGATGCGCGTCCTCTCACAACTGGACGTCGATATCACGAACCTGCACGCCTCAGGCACCAAGGCGATGATGAGGGCGGCGCTCGAGGGACTGACGCGCGAGGACGGCAGCCGTCCGATGCTGATCGCCGTGACGCAGCTGACCTCTACCGACCAGCAGTCGATGGAAAACGACCTGCTGATTAAGGAGCCCATTGATCAGGTGGTGCTGCATTATGCCAAATGCGCGGAGGAATGCGGTCTCGACGGCGTGGTTTGCTCTCCCTTAGAGGCCGGCAAGGTACACGCTGCCTGCGGTCACAGCTTCCTCACCGTTACGCCGGGCGTGCGCTTCGCGGACGGCGAGATCGGCGACCAAAAGCGCGTCATGACGCCCCGGGCGGCGAAGGAGATCGGCTCCGATTATATTGTGGTCGGCAGACCGATCACCGCGGCGAAGGATCCCGTCGCGGCATACAGAAGATGTGTGGAAGAATTCATTGGCTAACGCCGGTGAATGATGAATAGTGAAGGGTGAACGACGGGCTTTACCTACATCCGAATGATATACTACATCGCAATGATTCAAAAGGAGAAACGATGGAACTGAATATTCAAATCGCGAAGGATTTATTAAAGATAAAGGCGGTCTTTTTCCGCCCCGAGGAACCGTTTACCTGGGCGAGCGGTATCAAGAGCCCCGTTTATTGTGACAACCGCCTGACCTTATCGGACAAGGACGTCCGCACCGACGTCGAGGAGGGGCTCGCACAGCTGATCCGGGCGCATTATCCCGAGGCGGAGGTGCTGATGGGTACCTCCACCGCCGGCATCGCCCACGCGGCGATCACCGCCCACCTGATGGGGCTGCCGATGGGCTATGTCCGCTCCGGTCACAAGGATCACGGCAGACAGAACCAGATCGAGGGCAGGCTCGAAAAGGGCCAGAAGGTCGTCGTCGTCGAGGATCTGATCTCGACGGGCGGCTCGGTGCTCGAGGTCGTCGACGTCCTGCGCGAAGCAGGCGCCGAGGTGTTGGGCATCGTCTCGATCTTTACCTACGGGATGCAGAAGGGGCTGGATCGCCTCGAAGCCGCCGGGGTAAAGAACATCTCGCTGACCAACTTTGACGTGATCGCTCAGGTTGCCGCCGAGGACGGCTATATCCGCCCCGAGGACGTTGAAAGGCTGATCAAATTCCGCAACAATCCCTCGGATGAAAGCTGGATCGGAGCGCGCGTATGAGAAGCGTCATTGATATCGTAGACCTGTCCGTGGAAGAGCTCCGGGAGCTGATGCAGACAGCCTGCGACATCATCGAGCACCCCGAACGCTACCGGGAGGTGTGCCGTCATAAAAAGCTCGCCACCCTGTTCTTTGAGCCCTCTACCCGTACCCGCCTGAGCTTTGAGGCGGCGATGTACGAGCTGGGCGGCAACGTGATCTCGGTCTCCTCCGCCGGCGCGAGCAGCGCCGCCAAGGGCGAGTCCGTCGCCGATACCGCCAAGACCGTCTCCTGCTACGCGGATATCATCGCGATGCGCCATCCCAAGGAGGGCGCGGCGCTGGTGGCGTCGCGCGCGGCGACGATCCCGGTGATCAACGCCGGCGACGGCGGTCACAACCATCCGACGCAGACGCTCGCCGACCTGCTGACCATCTACCGCGAAAAGGGCAGGATGGATCATTTGACCATCGGGCTGTGCGGCGATCTGAAATTCGGCAGAACCGTCCATTCGCTGATCAACGCGATGTCGCGTTATGAGGATATCCGGTTCGTGCTGATCTCTCCCGAAGAACTGAAATTACCCAGCTACGTCAAAAAGGACCTGCTCGGGCGCCGCCGTATTCCGTATTGGCAGACCACCGCGCTCGAGGAGTTCATGCCGGAGCTGGATATCCTGTATATGACGCGCGTTCAGCGCGAACGCTTCTTTAACGAGGAGGATTATCTGCGCTTAAAGGACAGCTACATCCTCACGCCGCAGAAGCTGAAAACCGCCAAGGAGGATCTGGCGATCATGCATCCCCTGCCCCGGGTGAACGAGATCAGCATCGCGATCGACGACGATCCGCGCGCCTGTTACTTCAAGCAGGTGGCAAACGGCAAGTATATGCGCATGGCGCTGATCCTAAAGCTTTTGAAGGAGGCAGGGACGCTATGAAGATAGACGCGATCCAGAACGGCATCGTGATTGATCATATCACCGCCGGACGCGGCATGCGGCTGTATGAGCTGCTGCACCTCGATGATCTCGACTGTTCCGTGGCGATCATCAAGAACGTCAGCTCCAAGAAGATGGGGAGGAAGGATATCATCAAGATCGACTCCTCAGCCCATATCAACATGGATGTGATCGGCTTTGTCGATCCGCAGGCGACGGTCAACATCATCCGCGACGGCGAGCTCAGGCGCAAGCGCTGTATCGAGATGCCGCAGGAGCTGACCGACGTGATTCGGTGCATGAATCCGCGCTGTATCACGACGACGGAGCAGGAGCTGCCGCACGTGTTCCGTCTCACCGATCCCGAGAATAAAATTTACCGCTGTATTTACTGCGAGACCAAAGCCGAAAGGAAATACTGATTATGGCAACCTTTATCAATGAACCTGCTCATACCTTTAACGAATATCTGCTGATTCCGGGCTACTCCTCGAGCGAGTGCGTCCCGGCGAACGTTTCGCTCAAAACGCCTCTTGTCAAGTACAAAAAGGGCGAGGAGAGCGCGATCACGATGAATATTCCGCTTGTATCCGCCATTATGCAGGCGGTCTCCGGCGACAAGCTCGCCGTCGCCCTCGCTACGCAGGGCGGCGTGAGCTTCATCTACGGCTCCCAGAGCGTCGAGAACGAGGCGCAGATGGTACGCCGCGCCAAAAGCTATAAGGCAGGATTCGTCCAGAGCGACTCCAACATCCGTCCCGACGCGACCTTAGCCGACGTGATCGCCCTGACCGAGCGCACCGGACACAGCACCCTCGCCGTGACCGAGGGCGGCGCTCCCGACGGCAAGCTGCTGGGCGTTGTTACCAGCCGCGACTACCGGATCAGCCGCATGGCGCTCAGCGAGAAGGTCGAGACCTTCATGACGCCGTTCGACAAGCTGATCTACGCCTATGAGGGCGCGACGCTCTCCGAGTGCAACGACATCATCTGGGATCATAAGCTCAACTCCCTTCCCGTCATCTCTAAGGACGGCAGGATGCGTTACTTCGTATTCCGCAAGGACTATGACAGCCACAAGGCGAATCCGAACGAGCTGCTCGACGAGCACAAGCGCTATGTCGTCGGCGCCGGTATCAACACGCGCGACTATGCCGAGCGCGTCCCGGCGCTGATCGAAGCAGGCGCCGACGTGCTGTGCATCGACTCCTCCGAGGGCTTCTCCGAGTGGCAGAAGCTGACCATCGACTGGATCCGCGCGCATTACGGCGACAGCGTCAAGGTAGGCGCCGGCAACGTCGTAGACGCCGAGGGCTTTCGATTCCTCGCCGACTGCGGCGCCGACTTCATCAAGGTCGGTATCGGCGGCGGCTCGATCTGTATCACCCGTGAGACCAAGGGCATCGGCCGCGGTCAGGCGACCGCGCTGATCGAGGTCTGTGCCGAGAGAGATAAGTATTTTGAAGAAACCGGCGTATACATCCCCGTCTGCTCCGACGGCGGCATCGTATACGATCACCATATTACGCTGGCGCTGGCGATGGGCGCCGACTTCATCATGCTGGGCAGATATTTTGCCCGTTTTGACGAGAGCCCGTCGAACAAGGTCAGCATCAACGGCACCTATTATAAAGAGTATTGGGGCGAGGGCTCCCAGCGCGCCCGAAACTGGCAGCGCTACGATCTCGGCGGCGACAAGAAGCTCAGCTTCGAGGAGGGCGTCGATTCGCTCGTACCCTATGCCGGTTCGCTCAAGGACAATGTCGCGCTGTCGCTGTCAAAGGTCAAGTCCACCATGTGCAACTGCGGCGCGCTGACGATCCGCGAATTACAGCAGAAGGCGAAGCTCACGCTCGTTTCCGCTACCTCGATCGTCGAGGGCGGCGCGCATGACGTCATCCAGAAGGATAAGAGCTCCGCGATGAAATAATGCGGTAGGGACGGTCACTGGCCGTCCGCGGACGAGCAATGCTCGTCCCTACAAGAATCGGAGGTATATGAATATGAAAAAAATCGGAATCATCATGGGCTCGGACAGCGACCTGCCGATCGTCAGGAAGGCGACCGATATGCTGACGAGCCTCGGCATCCCCTTTGAGGTTCACGTTTATTCGGCTCACCGCACGCCGGTCGAGGCGCGTGATTTCGCCCTGAACGCGCGCGCGCGCGGCTTCGGCGTGCTGATCGCGGCGGCAGGCATGGCGGCTCATTTAGCCGGCGCCATCGCCGCCAACACCACCCTGCCCGTGATCGGCATCCCCTGTAAGGGCGGTATGATGGACGGTCTGGACGCGCTCTTGTCCACCGTGCAGATGCCGACCGGGATCCCGGTCGCGACCGTCGCCCTCAACGGCGCCGCGAACGCCGCGCTGCTGGCGGCGCAGATCCTCGCCGTAGAGGATCGCGCGCTGGCTCAGAAGCTCGACGCCAAGCGCCGGGCAGACGCCGCGGTCGTCTTAGAGAAGGATAAAGGAATCTTAGAAAGGGTTAACGGATAACGGTTAACCGTTAACGGTGGCGGGAAACGCTGACGCGTATTTGATTGATATTTACATGAGATAGATACCATAAAACGGGTGCGGGCAGCGCCCGCCCTTCACCGTTCACCATTCACCATTCACCGATATTGGGAGGTAACTATGGGAGGCTTTTTTGGCATTACGTCCACCGAGGACTGTATGATGGATGTATTCTTCGGCGTCGATTATCATTCGCACCTTGGCACGCGCCGCGGCGGCTTGGCGGCGTACGATCCGGCGGTCGGCTTACAGCGAAAAATTCATAACATCGAGAACGCGCCCTTCCGCACGAAGTTTGAGCATATTTTCGACGAGATGACCGGCACCTCGGCGATCGGCTGTATTTCCGACTCCGATCCCCAGCCGATGCTGATCCGCTCGCACCTGGGCACCTACGCGATCTGTAACGTGGGTATCATCAACAACGCCGAGGAGCTGATCGAAAAGCACCTCAAGCATTCTTACGGGCATTTTGACGCGATGACCGGCGGCAGGGTGAATTCCACCGAGCTGCTGGCGGCGCTGATTGATACCCAGTCGAGCTTTGCCGAGGGCATCAAATTTGCCCAGAGCATCATCGACGGCACCCAGAGCATCCTGATCCTGCTCGAGGACGGCTCGCTGATCGCCGCGCGCGATAAGGTCGGGCGCCTGCCCGTTTGTATCGGCAGGAGCGAGTACGGCTACGCGGTCTCCTTCGAGAGCTACGCGTATCAGAAGCTCGGCTATGAGGACGACCGGGAGCTGGGCCCCGGCGAGATCGTCCTGCTCACCCCCGGCTATCTCAAACAGCTCGCAAAGCCCGGCAAGAAAAAGCGTATCTGCTCCTTCCTGTGGAGCTACTACGGTTATCCGACCTCGACCTACGAGGGCGTGAACGTCGAGATGATGCGCTACCGCAACGGCGCCATCATGGCGAAGCACGATAAAGAGAATCTCGGCGATATCCATGTCGATTATGTCGGCGGCGTGCCGGATTCGGGCACCCCTCACGCGATCGGCTACGCCAATGAAAGCGGCAAATTCTTTGCGCGCGCGTTCATTAAATATACGCCGACCTGGTCGCGCTCCTTCATGCCGACCAACCAGAACGACCGCAACAAGATCGCCAAGATGAAGCAGATTCCCGTCTATGACCTGATTACCGACAAGGACCTGCTCTTTGTGGACGACAGCATCGTGCGCGGCACCCAGCTGCGCGAGACGGTCGAATTCCTGTATGAAAACGGCGCCAAGAGCGTGCATATGCGCTCCGCCTGTCCGCCGATCATGTACGGCTGCAAGTTCCTCAACTTCTCGCGCAACACCTCCGATATGGACCTGATCGCGCGGCGCGTGATTCTCGAATTAGAGGGCGAAGAGGGCTTCGACCATATCCGCGAGTATGCGGACGGCGCGACCGAGCGCGGCAAAAGACTGAGAGAAACCATCTGTGATAAGCTGAAATTCGATTCGCTTGACTTCCAGTCTCTGGACGGCATCGTCGAGGCAATCGGTCTCGATAAATGCGAGCTTTGCACCTACTGCTGGGACGGAGAAGAATAGGCACGTGTGTCTTTGTTCCGCCTATTACTGAATTCGCGATGAACGGAACGTCATGAACGGCGGGGCAAAAGTGCCTGATAAACCGCGTCTTATCAAGCAGCGGATCAAAAATCTACATACAATTCAACATCATATGCTCTTCATGAGCAGAAAGGCAAAGATATGATCAACAATTCCAAATCCGACGCTTACGCTGCGGCAGGCGTCGATATCACCGCCGGCTACCGGGCGGTAGAGCTGATGAAGCAGCATGTCGCGCGCACGGCGACGCAGGGCGTCTGCTCCGACGTGGGCGGCTTCGGCGGTCTGTTCGAGCTCGACCTGACCGGAATCACCAAGCCCGTGCTGGTCAGCGGCACCGACGGCGTCGGCACCAAGCTGAAATTAGCGTTTTTGATGGACAAGCACGATACCGTCGGCATCGACTGCGTCGCGATGTGTGTGAACGACATCGTATGCGCCGGCGCAAAGCCGCTCTTCTTCCTCGATTATATCGCCTGCGGCAAGAACGTGCCCGAGCGGATCGCGGATATCGTCAAGGGCGTAGCGGACGGCTGCGTCATGGCAGGCGCGGCGCTGATCGGCGGCGAGACCGCCGAGATGCCCGGCTTCTATCCCGAGGACGAGTATGACCTCGCCGGCTACAGCACCGGCGTGGTGGATAAGGCGCGCATCATCGACAACAAGACGATGGCGCCCGGCGACGTCGTGATCGCGCTGCCCTCGTCGGGCGTGCATTCCAACGGCTTCTCGCTGGTCAGAAAGGTCTTTGACGTCGAGAACGCCGACCTCAAAACGCCGGTCGCCGAGCTCGGCGGCAGGAGCGTGGGCGAAGTCCTGCTCACCCCGACCAAGATTTATGTCAAGCCGGTGCTGTCGCTGCTCGAAAAGGTGCAGGTCAAGGGCATCTCCCACATCACCGGCGGCGGCTTCTATGAGAATATTCCGCGCTCGATCCCGGACGGTCTGTGCGCCAAGATCAGGAAAGACGACGTCCGCGTCCTGCCGATCTTCAAGCTGATTCAGCAAAAGGGCGGTATCACCGAGCATGATATGTTCAACACCTTCAACATGGGCGTCGGCATGAGCGTCGTCGTACCGGCGGCGCAGGCTGACGAGGCGCTCGCGATCCTCAGAGCCGAGGGCGAGGACGCTTATCCGATCGGCGAGATCGCCGCTTCCGCCGACGGCGCGAAGATCATCTTAGCCTGATCCCGAACGATCATGAAGATAAAGGAGCAGGAGATGGCAAAGGTAAGGATCGCCGTGCTGGTATCCGGCGGCGGCACCAATCTGCAGGCGATTTTGGACGCCCAGAACAGCGGTATCATCCACAGCGGCGCGGTCGAGGTCGTGATTTCCAACAACGCCGAAGCCTACGCCCTCACCCGGGCGGCGAACGCCGGAGTGGAAGGGCTGACGATCACCAAAAAAGAATATCATACACAGGAAGCCTTTGAGGACGCGATCATCGCCGCGCTGGAGGAACGCGCGATCGACCTGATCGTCCTCGCCGGCTTTATGTCGATCTTATCCGAGCGCTTTACGAGGCGGTATGATCACCGGATCCTCAACGTGCATCCCTCGCTGATCCCGTCCTTCTGCGGACAGGGCTTCTACGGGCTGAGGGTGCATGAGGCGGCGCTGCAAAAGGGCGTGAAGGTCACCGGCGCGACGGTACACTTCGTCAACGAGATACCCGACGGCGGCGAGATCATCGCCCAAAAGGCGGTCGCGGTACAAAACGGCGATACGCCCGAAACGCTGCAAAGGCGCGTCATGGAGGAGGCAGAGTGGATCATCCTGCCGGCGTCGGTAGAGGCGGTATCGGCTGTGTTGAGTAAGCAAAAAGATATAGATTAAATAAAGGGGAAGCTATGGATATTTACAAGATTCATGATATCGAAGCCCTGCTCGAGGGCAACACCTATCCGGGCAGAGGCATCGTGATCGGCAAGACTGCCGACGGCAAAAAGGCTGTCGCCGCCTATTTCATCATGGGGCGCAGCGCCAATTCGAGAAACCGCGTCTTTACCGAGCGCGACGGCGCGGTATATACCGAGCCCTTCGACGCGTCGAAGGTGGAGGATCCCTCGCTGATCATCTATGCGGCGATCCGTGAGTATGAGAACAACCTGATCGTCACCAACGGCGACCAGACCGATACGATTTATGAGGGTTTACAAAAGGGGCTGTGCTTCAACCGCTCGCTGCAGAGCCGCGCGTTCGAGCCCGACGCGCCCAACCTGACGCCCCGTATCAGCGGCATCCTGACCTTTGAGGACGGCGACTTTTCTTATCAAATGTCGATCCTCAAGTCGATCGACGCCGAGGGAAGCGACTGCGCGCGCTATCTGTTTAGTTATCCGTCCAAGGCAGGGCTGGGGCATTTTCTCCACACCTATGTCTGTGACGGCAATCCGATCCCGACCTTCCGGGGCGAGCCGGAGCGCGTCGCGATCGACGACGAGATCGACGCCTTTACCGACAAGCTGTGGAACGCGCTCGACAAGGAGAATAAGATTTCGCTTTACGTCCGCTATATCGACCTCGAAACCGGCGAAGAAGAGAACCGGCTGGTCAATAAGAACCGGTAAAAGCCCTTCCCTGCGTAGCTGCCGATGAAAGCAATGTAACCATAACGGCTTGAACAGTGAGCTTCTGCTCCTTTCCGGGGGATGGTCGCTTATTCGCTCCCTCGGAATGACAATGAATACGAAAACCGCGTGAATCGGCATTGACTCAGGGGGAAGGCTTTTCGCCCTATGAAAAAGGAGAACCATCATGAAAGAATTTGAATTAAAATACGGCTGTAACCCCAACCAGAAGCCTGCCAAAATCTTTATGCACGACGGCAGCGACCTGCCGATCGAGATTTTGTGCGGCAGACCGGGCTATATCAACTTCCTCGACGCGTTCAACTCCTGGCAGCTTGTCAAGGAGCTCAAGGAGGCGCTCGGACTCCCGGCGGTCACCTCGTTCAAGCACGTCAGCCCTACCTCGGCTGCCGTCGGCGTACCGCTGTCCGATAAGCTGAAGAAGGCGTGCTTCGTCGATGATATCGAAGGGCTCGATGATTCGCCCCTCGCCTGTGCCTATGCGCGCGCGCGCGGTACCGACCGGATGTGCTCCTTCGGCGACTGGGTGGCGCTGTCCGACGTCTGTGACGTCACGACCGCCCGGATGATTCAGCGCGAGGTCAGCGACGGAATTATCGCGCCCGGCTATGAGCCCGAGGCGCTGGAGATTTTGAAGAGCAAGCGCAAGGGTAACTATAACATCGTCAGGATTGATCCCGACTATGTGCCCGATCCGGTCGAGCATAAGCAGGTCTTTGGCATCACCTTTGAACAGGGCAGGAATAATTTTGAGATCAACCGCGCCCTGCTCGAAAACATCGTCACCGAGCACAAGGAGCTGCCCGAAGCCGCGGCGCGTGACCTGATCATCGCGCTCATCACCCTGAAATATACCCAGTCCAACTCCGTCTGCTATGCGGTGGACGGTCAGGCGATCGGCGTCGGCGCCGGTCAGCAGAGCCGTATCCACTGTACGCGCCTCGCCGGCTCCAAGGCGGATACCTGGTTCCTCAGACAGAGCGACAAGGTGCTGAACCTGCCGTTCCGCGAGGATATCCGCCGCCCCGACCGCGACAACGTCATCGACGGCTATATCAACCGCAACGAAGAGGACGTGACCGCCGACGGCAACTGGCAAAAATACTTTACCGAACAGCCCGCGCCCTTCACCGACGAGGAGCAGCGCGCGTATCTCGACTCGATCGACGGCGTCGCGCTCGGCTCGGACGCGTTCTTCCCGTTCTTTGACAACATCGAAAGAGCGTACAAGAGCGGCGTGAAGTATATCGCCGAGCCCGGCGGCTCGATCCGCGACGACGCGGTGATCGACTGCTGTAACCGCTACGGCATTACGATGGCGTTCACGGGGATGAGACTGTTCCATCACTGATCCCATGACCGGAGAACGGCAGCGGAGACTCAAATACCCGGTTGATCCGATAGAAAAAACGCGAAGCGTTTCCCTTAACCGTTAACCGTTAACCGTTAACCGTTAACCGTTATCCGTTATCCGTTATTCTTTGCAAGGAGTATCATATGAAAGTATTAGTCGTTGGCGGCGGCGGACGCGAGCACGCCATCATTAAAAAGCTGAAAGAAAATCAAGAAATCGAAAAAATCTATGCCCTGCCGGGCAACGGCGGTATCGCCGCGGACGCGACGTGCGTGAACATCGGCGCGACAGACCTCGACGGGATCGTCCGGTTCGCCGGGGAGCATCAGATCGACTATGCCGTCGTCGCGCCCGACGATCCGCTGGTGCTGGGCTGTGTGGACGCGCTCGAGGCGCAGGGCGTCCCCTGCTTCGGTCCGCGTTCGGAGGCGGCGATCATCGAGGGCAGCAAGGTCTTTTCCAAGAATTTGATGAAGAAATACGGCATCCCGACCGCTGCCTACGAGGTATTTACCGACGCGGAGAAGGCGCTCGAATATATCAAGACCGCCCCGATCCCCACCGTCATCAAGGCGGACGGTCTCGCCCTCGGCAAGGGCGTCATCATCGCCCAAACGCGCGAGGAAGCCGAAGAAGCCGTCGTCGCGATCATGAAGGACAAGAAGTTCGGCAAGAGCGGCAACAGCATCGTGGTCGAGGAATTCCTCGAGGGCCCCGAGGTCAGCGTGCTGAGCTTCACCGACGGCAAGGTCGTCGTCCCGATGATCTCGTCGATGGATCATAAGCGCGCCGGAGACAACGACACCGGGCTCAATACCGGCGGCATGGGCACCGTCGCCCCGAATCCGTATTATACCGAGGCGGTCGCGCAGGAATGTATGGAGAGGATTTTCCTCCCCACCATCCGCGCGATGAACGCGGAGGGCAGAATCTTCAAGGGCTGCCTGTACTTCGGCTTGATGATCACCAAGGACGGTCCCAAGGTGATCGAATATAACTGCCGCTTCGGCGATCCCGAAACACAGGTCGTCCTGCCGCTGCTCAAGTCCGACCTGCTGACGATCATGAAGGCGACCACCGACGGCACGCTCGCCGATACGCCGGTCGAATTCTTCGATAAAAGCGCCGCCTGCGTCATCATGGCGTCGAAGGGCTATCCGGTCGCGTATGAAAAGGGCTATGAGATCACCATCCCCGAGGAGATCGCGGACTGTGTCTTTGTCGCCGGCGCGAAGAAAGAGGACGGCAGGCTCCTGACAAGCGGCGGACGCGTCTTAGGCGTGACCGCGATCGCGGACAGCCTGAAGGAGGCGATCGACGCCTCCTACGACATGGTGGAGCAGATTCATTTTGACAACGCCTTTTACCGCCGCGATATCGGCGCAAGGGCGCTGAAAGCGAAAGCTGAGGATTAATATGGTATACAGAATATTTGTCGAAAAACGCGAAGGACTGCAAAATGAGGCGAAAGCCCTGCTGTCCGACGTCAATCACCTGCTGTCGATCCGTTCGCTGACGGATGTGCGCGTCATCAACCGCTACGACGCCGAGAATATCAGCGAGGAGCTGTTCCGCTACGCGGTCGGCGCGGTGTTCTCGGAGCCGCAGCTCGATATCGCTTCCCCTGAGATCGAGATCGAAAAGGGCGCGCGCGTCTTTGCGGTCGAGTTCCTGCCCGGTCAGTTTGACCAGCGCGCGGATTCCGCCGCCCAGTGCATCCAGATCATCTCGCAGGGCGAGCGTCCGACCATCCGCTCCGCGAAGGTCTATGTCCTTTACGGCGACCTGACGGACGAGGAGCTCGCCCGGATCAAGAAATATGTCATCAACCCCGTCGAGGCGCGCGAGGCGTCTCTCGAGAAGCCCGATACCCTCGCGGCGAGCTATGAGATCCCCACCACGGTCAAGACGCTCGACGGCTTCAACGACCTTGACCGCGAGGGCTTAGAGCGCTTTGTCGCGTCCTACGGGCTGGCGATGGACGCGGACGATATCGCCTTTTGTCAGCGGTATTTTCGCGGCGAGCGCCGCGATCCGACGATCACCGAGATTCGCATGATCGACACCTACTGGTCGGATCACTGTCGCCACACCACCTTCCTCACCACGATCGACAGCGTGCGGTTTGAGGATGCGCTTTTACAGAAAGCCTACGAAGAATATATCGCCGTTCGGCAGGGGCTGGGCAGGACGAAGCCGATCTGCCTGATGGATCTGGCGACGATCGCCGTCCGTCAGCTCAAAAAGGACGGCAAGCTCCCCAGACTCGACGAGAGCGAGGAGATCAACGCCTGTACCGTCAAGATCGAGGTCGAGGTAGACGGCGTCAAGGAGCCGTGGCTCCTGCTGTTCAAGAACGAAACCCATAACCATCCCACCGAGATCGAGCCCTTCGGCGGCGCGGCGACCTGTATCGGCGGCGCGATCCGCGATCCGCTGTCGGGGCGCGCGTATGTCTACGGCGCGATGCGCGTAACGGGCGCGGCGGATCCCACGGTTCCGGTCTCTCAGACGATCGAGGGCAAGCTGCCCCAGCGCAAGATCGTCACCACCGCCGCCCAAGGGTACAGCTCCTACGGCAACCAGATCGGGCTGGCGACCGGTATCGTGGACGAGCTCTATCATCCCGGCTATGCCGCGAAGCGGATGGAGATCGGCGCGGTGATCGCCGCCGCTCCCGAGGAGAACGTGCGCCGCGAGGTTCCCGCCCCCGGCGACGTGGTGATCCTGCTCGGCGGCGCGACGGGACGCGACGGCATCGGCGGCGCGACAGGCTCCTCTAAGGCGCACAACACCCAGAGCGTCGAGACCTGCGGCGCCGAGGTACAGAAGGGTAACGCCCCCGAGGAGCGCAAGCTCCAGCGCCTGTTCCGCAACAAAACCGCTACCCGGATGATCCGCCGCTGTAACGACTTCGGCGCCGGCGGCGTATCCGTCGCCATCGGCGAGCTGGCGGACGGCTTGGATATCGACCTCAACGCCGTCCCGAAGAAGTATGAGGGACTCGACGGCACGGAGCTGGCGATCTCCGAATCACAGGAGCGCATGGCGGTCGTCGTCGAGCCCGAGAACGTCGAGGCGTTTTTGAAGCTGGCGAAGGAAGAGAACCTGAACGCCTGCCCGGTCGCGGTCGTCAAGGAAGAGCCGCGCCTCACGATGACCTGGAACGGCAAAAAGATCGTCGATATCAGCCGCGACTTCCTCAATTCGAACGGCGCCGAGAAGCATATCGACAT
>CADBUN010000118.1 GCA_902797825.1 uncultured Ruminococcus sp.
AGCTTCGGTTACAACGAGGATCCGATCGTTTCTTCCGACGTTATCGGTATGCGCTTCGGTTCTCTGTTCGACGCTACTCAGACCATGGTAGCGAAGATCGCCGACGGTCTGTATGAGGTTCAGGTTGTTTCTTGGTATGATAACGAGAACTCCTACACCTCTCAGATGGTTCGCACCATTAAGTATTTCGCTGAGCTGTAATCGTTTATTGCGCTCAGTGCCCTTCGGCGGACAGGCTGTCAGAGAATCCGGCTGATGAGCGGTTTGCCCGGGCGTCAAAATGTTAAATCGCGGCTGTGCCCTTCGGCACGGCCGCTTTTCCTTTGTCTGATTCGATGGCTTCATCGTTGCAATTAACGGACAGATATGGTAAAATAGGCAAGAGGGGGCGATGCCGCGTGCAAAAACAGCGTATAGTATGGTTGGATATGGCAAAAGGATGGGGGATGCTTCTGATCATCATCGGGCACCTTAACATCCAGCTGATCCCACAGCTGACCGGTGTACAGGTCTGGATCTATTCTTTTCATATCCCGCTGTTCTTCTTCCTCTCCGGTTATTTATTCTCTACCGGCAAGAGCTTGAAGGAATTTGCCAAGAAAAAGCTGCGCACAATCGTACTGCCGTACTTTGTGTTCGGCGTGGTTATTTTGATTTACGAAACGTATACGGCGGTCAGGTATTCTTACTTTAGCTCCCATTGGTTTTGGGAAACGGTCAGCCGCTTTTTGATACAAAACCGCTTTTGGACAATATGGTTCCTCGCGGCGGTTCTGGTGCTGAATATCATGATGTATCTCATGGTCAGGCTGTTGAAGAAGCGCTGGCTGCTTGCCGCTGTATCGGTCGTTCTGGCGGCGTGCGCCATGATATATTATGCCAAGGGCGGCGATAAGCTCCCCTGGGATATCGACGTTGCCTTTGCGGCGATCCCGTATTTTTGCGGCGGTTATCTCCTGCGCTCGTTCAGCGAAAAGATGGAAAGCCTCTTATCCGGCAAGCTCCGCTCCGTGATTATTTTCGTTGTATGTACGGCGGTGAATATCGTAGCGGCATGGCTGAACTACCGGCATATGAAGATGCCGCATGATATGTTCGGGATGAAGTACGGCATCGTGCCGCTGGCGTATCTGTCCGCCTTTGCCGGTATTATGGCGATGATTGTATTCTCACATTGGTTCAGACTCAGACCGGTCCAGTTCATCGGCGAGAATTCGATCCTGTATCTGGCATGGCATCAGACGATCGTGATCCCGGTGGTCAAGGGGATTCTGACCAACCTGCATTTCACCGTCGATTACGGCAATCCTGCCGGCAAGATCCTGCTGTATCTGTTGGCTGAGCTCTCGCTGGTTCTGCTGATTATGACGGCGGTCATCAAGCTGATTAACAACACGAAGCTCAGATATTTGGTCGGCAAGAAAAAGGAATAAGGCGCGCTCGCTCCGTATTCGTCGCTTCGCATGGATTTTATTGACAAAGACACCTGTCTGGTGTATAATTTTAATGTTACCGGGATAAAAAAGAATCTTATCTCGTGATAAGCAATTTCGGATATTCCAATAAAATGAAAAGGAGAACAAGTATGAAAAAAGTATTAGCATTCCTGCTCGCGGTTGCGATGATCGCGTCCGTTGCTGTCCTGACCGGCTGCGGCGGCAATTCCGGTCAGACAAAAGAGACCAAGAGCGGCACTGACAAGACCTATGTCATCTATTCCGACAACGCGTTCGCTCCCTTCGAGTATCTCGATACCAAGACCAACACCTATGTCGGCGTAGATATGGATCTGATGGCGGCGATCGCCGAGGATCAGGGCATCAAGTATGAGATGCACAACGAGGGCTTTGACGCGGCGATGGGCGCTGTACAGAGCGGTCAGGCAGACGCAATGATCGCCGGCATGACCATTACCGACGAGCGTAAGGCGACCTTCGATTTCTCCGAGGCTTACTTTGACGACGGTCAGGTGATCGTGGCGAAGGCAGGCACCAAGCTCGAGGATCTCAAGGGCAAGTCCGTAGCGGCAAAGACCTCTACCGTCGGCGGCGAGTATGCCGAGTCCATCAAGGATCAGTATGGCTTCACCATCAACTACTATGAGGGCTCCGATAATATGTATCAGGCTGTTCAGACCGGTACCGATATTGCCTGCGTCGAGGATTTCTCCGTTATCGGTTATGCGATCAAGTCCGGCGAGGTCAAGCTGGAGATCATCTCCGATCAGCCTGCTAACGTCAAGGGCTACGGCTTTGCGGTTCAGAAGGGCAAGAACCCCGAGCTGATCGAGAAGTTCAACGCCGGTCTTGCGAACATCAAGGCGAGCGGCAAGTATAAAGAGATTCTCGCGAAGTACGGTTATTAATGGTTTGCTTGTGGGAGCATGATCCCGCGAAAAGATAAAATAAGCTTTGATCATCAGCACGGTAACATGCTTATCGTGCTGATTTTCGGCTGATAAGGCAGTTGAGTTTATGGATTTTGGAAGAGTGTTTCAAGAAGCGTTACCGATGCTTCTGGACGGTCTCTGGCTGACGGTCAGAGTCTCGTTGATTTCGATCGCAATCGGTATGATTATCGGCCTGTTTATGTGCCTGATGAAGATGTCAAAGAACGTCGTCCTCAGGGCAATCGCAGGCGTTTATATCTGGATCATCCGCGGTACCCCGATGCTGGTACAGGCGTTGATGGTATTTTTCGGCTTGCCCCAGCTGATCCAGCTGACGATTAACCCTGCCTTCCGCATGGACGCGTTCACGGCAGGCATCATCACCCTCTCGCTGAATGCCGGCGCCTACCTCGCCGAGATCTATCGCGGCGGTATCATGGCGGTGCCGAAGGGGCAGACAGAGGCAGCCCGTTCGCTGGGCTTATCTAAGACAAAGACGATGATCAAGGTCGTGTTGCCGCAGGCGATCAAGTTTTCGATCCCCTCGTTGGTCAACCAGTTCATCATCACCGTCAAGGATACGTCGATCCTGTCCGTCATCGGTATGGCGGAGGTCGTCAATAAGGCTAAGACCTATGTCGGCAGTACCTATGTCTATTTCGCTACCTATGCGGTTGTCGCGCTGATGTATCTGGTGGTCATCTCTGTTTTGATGATCGTCTCCAATTACATCGAGAAGAAGTTAAAATATGAAGCGAGGAAGGGGAAGCGGCATCGTGACGAACATTAATAAAGAGAACAAAAAGGTCGTCGTGACGAACCTTCATAAATACTTTGATAAGAATGAGGTGCTCACCGGTATCGACGCCACGATCTATGAGGGCGAGGTCGTCTGTGTCATCGGTCCCTCCGGCTCCGGTAAATCCACCTTCCTGCGCTGCTTGAACAAGCTCGAGGACGCGACCTCCGGCGAGATCGTGATCGACGGCTTTGATATCACCGATAAAAAGGTCAATATCAATAAGGTGCGCGAGAATATCGGTATGGTGTTCCAGCAGTTTAACCTCTTTCAGAATATGACCGTCATCAAGAATATCATGATGGCGCCCGTATCGCTGAAGAAGATGACCAAGGAACAGGCGCATCAAAAGGCGATGGAGCTGTTACAGCGTGTCGGTCTTGCCGACAAGGCGGACGCGTACCCCGGCGAGCTTTCCGGCGGTCAGCAGCAGCGTGTCGCTATCGCGCGCGCTTTGGCGATGAGCCCCGATATTATGCTCTTTGACGAGCCCACCTCCGCGCTCGATCCCGAGATGGTCGGCGAGGTGCTGGACGTTATGAAGGAGCTTGCCGCCGAGGGTATGACGATGATCGTCGTCACCCACGAGATGGGCTTCGCGCGTGAGGTTTCGGATCGCGTGCTGTTCATGGCAGACGGCGTGATCTGTGAAGAGGGAACGCCCGAAGAGGTGTTCGGCAATCCGCAGAACGAACGAACCCGGGACTTCCTGCGTAAGGTTTTATAAAGATATTTTAATTACATTATGGATTAGGCGCTGTATCTTCGGATACGGCGCTTATTTCTTTTTCAGAAAAATCTTTTCAATTATGAACAATTTGTGAATATTTGAATTTGACCTTGACTTTCTTTGACCAATGAGTTACAATAGAGTCAAGGTCAGAGAAGGACAAAGAACAATAGCGGTCAGGAGGCTTCCGATGACTGATCCTTTGATCCTGAACGAAACCCCGCGACGCGATTCGGATGACAGCTTGAATCGTGACAGAATACAGGCACACGTGCCGAAAAGAGGTCAGAACCATGCGTATGAGCGATTTGGTTGCCCAGTATATCAAGGATATCCTGGAGCGACAGGACGGCGAGGCGGAGATTAAACGCAACGAGCTGGCGACTACCCTCGGATGCGTTCCCAGCCAGATCAACTATGTGATCACCTCGCGCTTTACGCCCGAACAGGGCTATATCGTCGAATCCCGTCGGGGCGGCGGCGGTTACATCCGGATCACCCGGATCAACACCACGCGCAGCGGCGTGATCATGCACATCGTCAATTCGATCGGGACGTCGCTCGATAAGGCGACCGCCGAGGTGATGCTCGACAATATGCTGACGCGCGGCGTACTTGACGCCCGCACCGCGAAGCTGATGGCGGCGGCAACCGGCGAGAGGGCGTATCCCGGCGTTCCCCAACAGTACCGAGACGCCATCCGTGCCGCGGTATTCAAAAATATGCTTCTCACGTTACTCGACACGTAAATCGGTCGGGTTATGATACAATACAGGAATGAGTTTATACGAAGCCTTGATAAAGGTTAATATAAAGGCATCGTATCAATCGAAAAGGAGGAATTACCATGTTATGTCAACACTGTCAAAAGAATGAGGCTACCACGGTAGTCAAGACCATGATAAACGGCAAGTATGCCGAATACCGGCTCTGTCCGGCGTGTGCCCATGAGCTCGGATACGACGCGATGTTCCCTGATTTTTCCGCTGATTTTGGCGGATTGCTCTCGAGCTTCTTCTCTAACGCGCTTCCGGCGATCTCCGGCGCAACGCACTGTCAAAGCTGCGGCAGCACCCTGAATGATATTCGCCGAACCGGCAAGGTCGGCTGTGCCGACTGTTACGATACGTTTTTCAGCGAGCTGATGCCGACGATCCGCAACGTGCACGGCAACACCGAGCACAAGGGCAAGCGTCCCGGCGCGATCGAGTATACAGTGAACGAGGAGCCGTCCTCAGATACCGCCTCAAAGAAGCAGGATAAGG
This sequence comes from uncultured Ruminococcus sp., assembly GCA_902797825.1. Classification (GTDB taxonomy): domain Bacteria; phylum Bacillota; class Clostridia; order Oscillospirales; family Acutalibacteraceae; genus Ruminococcoides. Next base: position 5,184 of record CADBUN010000118.1, read on the forward strand.
ATAAGACGCTTCAAGCCCTGCGCGATGAGCTCAAGCAGGCGATCGAAAGCGAGAACTTTGAGCGCGCGGCACAGCTGCGTGACCGGATCAAGGGATTGGAGGGATAACGGTGAGTGAAGCAGTCGTATCAACCCGTATCCGATTGGCGCGAAACCTGAAGGAATATCCCTTTCCGATCCGTCTCGGCGCAGACCAAGCGCGCGAGATCGTCGATCGGGTAGGGGAGGCGCTGAAGGACAGCGAGCTGAAATTCCACCGCGTAGACCTCGACGCTATCCCCGAGACCATCCGTGTGTCGATGATCGAACGGCATTTGGTCAGCCCTGATTTTATCAGCCAAAAGGAAGGTCGCGCGGTCTATCTCAGCGACGATAACACCGTGTCGATCATGGTCAACGAGGAGGATCATATCCGCCTGCAGGTGATCCGGGACGGCTTTGAGCTGAACGAAGCGTTCGCCGTCGCGGATAAGGTCGATAATATTCTTTCAAAGAAATTAAACTTTGCCTTTCATGAGCGGCTCGGCTATTTGACACAGTGTCCGACCAACCTCGGCACCGGGATGCGCGCGTCGGTAATGCTTCATCTGCCGGCGCTCGAGATGAGCGGCGTCGTCAACCGTATCGGCGCGAATTTGTCGAAGCTTGGGTTGACGATGCGCGGACTCTACGGCGAGAGCACAAAGCCCACGGGCGCGTTCTTCCAGCTTTCCAACCAGGTCACGCTCGGTATTTCCGAGAAGGCGGCGATTGAGAATTTACAGAATATCACTACGCAGCTGATCGCGCAGGAAATGCGTACCCGCGAGAACCTGCTCAACGATATCGAGATACAGGATCGGATTCACCGCGCCCTCGGCACCCTGAAAAGCGCGCTGCTGATGGATCACAGCGAGGCGATGCGCCTGTTGTCGCTGGTGAGACTGGGCGTCAGCGAAAAGAAGCTCGAAACCCTCTCTGCCGACAGCATCGACAAGCTGATCGTCGAGATTCAGCCGGCGTCGATTATGACGCGCTACGGCGAGGATATGAGTCCCCGTGAGCGCGACCAAAAGCGCGCGGAGATACTGCGCGCCAGATTTGAATAAAGGCACGCGTATCTTGAATGACGCGATATGACCTATGTAACAGATGATTTGTTTTGCGCAGGCATGGCGCCTTGCGCAGCGAAAAGGAGGTAAGGTATATGAAATACACATTCAAGGGCTTTACGGAAAAAGCAAATAAGGCGCTGAATCTGGCGATCGAAAGCGCCGAGAAGATGGGACATGACGCGATCGCCTCGGAGCATATCCTCTTAGGCTTGTGTCAGGAAAACAGCGGCGTAGCCTATGTCGCGCTGCGAGACAGCGGCGTCACCGCCGAAAAGCTCAAAGCGATGATGCAGCGCGGTAGCGGCGAAACCTCGCTTACCCCCGATGATTTTACGCCGCGCGCCAAACGCGTGATGCAAAACGCGCTGATGTACTCTGCCCGTACCGGCGCAGGCTTCGTGGGCACGGAGCATCTTCTGATCGCGATCCTGTCCGATCGTGACAGCTACGCGATCCGTTATCTGCGCGCGTTGGGCGTGTCACCTCGTACCGTCGCCGATCAGCTGAGCGCTCGCTTTGAGGGCGCCGAGCAGGGCGATCTGGAGAGCGGCGCACCGGGCGCGGAGCAGGGCGACAGCAAAACGCTCGACAGCTTCTCGCGCGATTTGACCAAGGCGGCAAAAAACGGCGAGATTGATCCCGTGATCGGCAGGGACGAGGAGATCAAGCGCATCATCCAAATCCTGTCCCGCCGCACCAAGAACAACCCCTGCCTGATCGGTGAGCCCGGCGTCGGTAAGACGGCGATCGCCGAAGGTCTGGCGCTGAAAATCGCGAACGGCGAGGTTCCCGAGCACCTGCGCGACAAGCGTGTCGTCGCGCTCGACCTGACCGGTATGGTGGCAGGCACCAAGTACCGCGGCGACTTCGAGGATCGTATCAAGAACGCGATCGACGAGGTCAAGAAGAGCAAGAATATCATCCTCTTTATCGACGAGCTGCATACCATCATCGGTGCCGGCGCCGCAGAAGGCAGCGCTGACGCGGCGAATATTCTCAAGCCCTCGCTGGCGCGCGGTGACTTTCAGGTGATCGGCGCGACCACGCTGGAGGAGTATCGCAAATATATCGAAAAGGACGCCGCGCTGGAGCGTCGTTTCCAGCCCGTCAAGGTCGGCGAACCGAGCGAAGAGGACGCGGTCTTAATCCTGAAGGGACTGCGTGACCGTTATGAAGCGCATCATAAGGTGAAGATTACCGACGAAGCGATCGAAGCGGCTGTTCACCTGAGCTCACGCTATATCGCCGATCGTTATCTGCCGGACAAGGCGATTGATCTGGTTGACGAGGCGGCTTCCAAGGTGCGACTGAGCGCCCTGACCTATCCGAACGAGATCAAGGAGCTTGAAGCAGAGCTCGAACAGCTCGAAAGCGAAAAGACCGCCGCGATCAGCGAACAGGATTTTGAACGTGCGGCACAGCTGCGCGATGAACAGAAGAACCTCTCCGAACAGCTCGAAAAGGCAAAAACCGGCTGGCAGGAGCGTTCGAAGGAAAGCCATGAGGAGGTTACCGCCGAGGATATCGCCGCGATCGTTTCTTCATGGACGAAGATCCCCGTCGTGGAGCTCACGCGTGAAGAAAGCGACCGTCTCCTGAATATGGAGAAGATCCTCCACGAGCGCGTGATCGGCCAGGAGGAAGCGGTGTCCGCCGTATCCCGAGCGATTCGCCGCGGCAGAGTCGGTATCAAGGATCCCAAGCGACCGACCGGTTCCTTTATCTTCCTCGGTCCGACCGGCGTCGGTAAAACCGAGCTGTGCAAGGCGCTGGCTCAGGCGATGTTCGGCGATGAGAACGCGATGCTGCGTCTCGATATGAGCGAATATATGGAGAAGCATACCGTATCCCGTCTGGTCGGTTCGCCTCCCGGCTACGTCGGTTATGACGAGGGCGGACAGCTGACCGAGGCAGTACGCCGCAAGCCGTATTCGGTTGTTCTCTTTGACGAGATCGAAAAGGCGCATCCCGACGTGTTCAATATGTTGCTGCAAATCCTCGAGGACGGACGTCTGACCGACAGCCAGGGCAGAACGGTAGATTTTAAGAACACCGTCATCATCATGACCTCGAACGTCGGCGCGCGCAAGATCAGTGAACGAGCGACCTCCTTAGGCTTCAAGAATGAAGAGGAAGCCGGGAACACCGACGTCCGTGAGCTGGTGATGAGCGAGCTAAAGCAGGTGTTCCGTCCCGAATTCCTCAACCGTGTAGACGATATCATCGTCTTTCATAAGCTCACCAAGCCTGAGATCGAACAGATCGCCCGTCTGATGCTCGATACCCTGCAAAAGCGTCTGGACGGCTTAGGCGTGAAGATCAGCTTCACCGATCAGGCGGTCGCGAAGATCGCGGACGAGGGCTTTGACGATACCTATGGCGCGCGTCCCCTGCGCCGCGCAATCGTCACCAACATCGAGGATAAGCTTTCGGAGCGGATGCTCGAAGCGGATTTTGACAGCACCAAGCCCATTCTCTGTGACTATGACGGCGAAAGCTTCACGTTTAATTCTATAGAAGAATAATAAAACCAACAGAAAAGCCCTTCCGAGCTCGTTCGGAAGGGCTTAGTTTTGTTAATGAAAGGGTTATTTCAACTCACCCATATAGTCAAAGTGAACGTCGCTCTGTGGCAGGATATGACCGCCCAGATCGAGACGAAAGTAATCGTGGAAGGGATTCTGCTCCGACAGCGGCAGCATCTCCATATAGTTCTCCGTGTACCACGCCTTCAAAAAGTCCTTGTACCCGACCGGGATGAAGGTGTCTACATCGTCAAAGCGGTAGGGGATGACCTCTTCAAAGAGCGCCGCTGGGAAGGTGCCGCGATAGATGTGATCCGAGGACGCCGGCATCACCCAGCCGGTCTGCTTCTTCTCATATTTGCGTACCGCCTTTTCATATGAGCGCGAGAAGCTGTCCATGCTTCTCAGCCTGAGGATCGGCAGCAGCAGCTTGCTCAGCCAATACGCCTTATCGCGTCTGGCGGTATTTTTCCAGCGCACGTTCATCAGCATCCGGCGGCGCATCAGCCCCTTCCAGAAGCGGTAAGCCGCGTTCGGATTTGCCGGTACGGCGTCCAGGACGAAGATATCGGCCGAGATACCCTTATGCATCTCATAGTTGTCGGAATACTTGGAGGCAAAGTAGGTGTTCTTTGCCGTGATCCTGTCAAAGAAGAAGTGATAGCCGTTTTTGTTGCGGTGGCTTTCGTAGCTGAAATGGATATTTAATTCTTTTGGAGCAATTTGGCGAAATCTTTCAAACTCCGGCCGCAGCATGGCGACGTCAACGTCATCGTCCCACGGGATGAAGCCCCCGTGGCGTACCGCGCCCAGCAGGGTGCCGTAGCAGATAAAGTATTTGATCTCGTGCTTGCGGCAGATACGGTCGATCTCGCGCAGCATATCCTTTTCGAGCGAGCGCAGGGTGTTGAGCTTGCCGCTGTAGCCGTCGTGGATGCGGTCGGTCTGGATGCTGAAGCGCTCCAGATGGCGCAGCAGGCTGTAGCGGAGCGCGTCGGACAGGCTGCATACGTTCTCGTAGCCTAAGGAGCGCAGCTTGCCGTTCGAGATCGCCGCATACACAGGCTCAGCCGTTTCGCCCGTGACGTTCAGCGTGACGCCGTGACGGGCAAGCATGGTGTAGATAAGGCTTCTGAGCTGATACTCGCTGAGATAGAAGGACGAGGCGTTATAGATATTGCCGTCCTTACCGTTCTTGCTGACGGTATAGACCGCGTCGATCGCGTCACAGATATACAGCGCCGAGGTATAGGTGTTCGCCATCGACTGTGTGATGGTGATCGAGCGGTTGTTCTGCGCTTCACGCGAGATACCTGCCAGATCGAAACAGTCGAATTCACAGCTGAAAATTCTGTCAAAGAATAATGCGCGCACGTTTCGGTGACCGCTGAGCAGGTTCCTGAGTTCGCCGAGGGTATCGCTCATCACGGCGATCAGCTCCATCTCGGCGTATTTTTGGATGGCGCGGTTTTCTTTAATGTTCGGTAAAAGAATAATACAGGTCAGTTGGGCTGCGTGTTTTTTACATATAGACAGCGCCGTCTCGACGTCGGCTGCGTCATATGCCGAGGCGTCGAGCACATACCACAGATGAGAAAAATCCCCCTCGACCGCGGCGGCAGAGGGAAAGACGGACGCCCCTGTGCCTAAGTAATCGCTTGTCGCCTTCAGATACGCCGCGACCTTGTGAGTGCCGACAATGCAGATTTCGTCCTGCGTCAGGTTGCGGCGCTTGATATATTCCGCGCTCAGATATATTTCGTTTTTGATCACGCTGTCTGTCATAGGTACCTCTGGCAGTAATGACAGGGACAGTCTAGCTGCCCCTGCCGTTCGTTGCATATTTTGTTGAAACCACAGTGAGAAGGCGTCATACCCCGCGGCTTGCCGCGTCAAAGCCCGTAGGGGAGGGGTTATCCTCTTAGGCGAATACCCTGCCTACGCTGTGTGAGGGTAAGGTGCCAGGCGAACGCCCTCGCCCTTGTACCGGGGAAGCTTATTTCTTTTCCTTCGCCTTTTTTTCGGCTTCTTTCTTTTTCTTTTCGGCTGCCTTCTTCGCCTTTTCCTCTTCCTTGACCTTGGTATACATCTCGAACGCCTCGTGTACATCGCCGTCATACATCAGCTGACCTTTTTTCAGGTACAGCGCGCGGTCGCAGATTTCGATGACGGATTCGGGGTTGTGGCTGACATAGAGGACAGTGGTGCCGCTGTTGATGATTTCGTTGATCTTGTCCTTGCACTTGCGCTTAAAGGAAGCGTCACCGACGCTCAGCGCCTCGTCTACGACAAGGATATCGGGATCAATATTGACGTTGATCGCGAAGCCCAGGCGCATTTTCATACCGCTCGAATAGGTGCGGACGGGCTGGTCGATATAGTCGCCCAGCTGGGCGAAGTCGATGATGCGCTCTTCAATCTCGCGGATATACGCGTCCTTGAGCCCGAGGATATAACCCTTGAGGTAGATATTCTCGCGGCCGGTCATCTCGGTCGAGAAGCCGGCGGTCAGCTCGAGCAGCGCCGCGACCTTTCCCTTGACCTCGATCTCGCCCTCCGAGGGGAAGGCGACGCCGGTGATCATCTTGAGAATGGTGGATTTGCCGGCGCCGTTATCGCCGATGATACCGATACTCTCGCCGCGGTGAACGTCAAAGGTCACGTTCTTGAGCGCCTTGTTGATCTTAGCGTGACGCGGCTTGATAAACAGCGCGCGAAAGCGCTCCTGGTCGTTTTTATATAAGGTATATTCCTTGGATACGTTCTTAAAAGAGATAATTGCTTCTGACATCCTTATCCCTCCTTACAGTACGTCGGGCAGTCTCTTGCGCAGACGGTTGTAGTTGAAGATACCCAGCGCGAAGATCACCAGCAGCTCGGCGAGAAAGACAAACAGCTCGGTTTTATAATCCCAGAACCAGCGGTGATAGAGGAAGCAGTTGCGGTAGCCGTTAGCGAAGAAGTTGATCGGGTTGAACAGCATCGCCTTGCGGATCCAGTCGGGGGGCAGCTCCTTGCCGACCAGCAGGTAGGAGTCATAGATGATACCCGACAGCCAGAAAATACCCGACATGATCGAGACGATCATATTCTCAAAGTCGCGCGAGAACGCCGACATCGGCGCCGTCGACCATGACAGCACGAGGAAGAAGATGAACATCAGCGGCATGTAGAAG
>CADBUN010000119.1 GCA_902797825.1 uncultured Ruminococcus sp.
AGGTAGCGGCTACAGCAGCCTCAGCGTCCTTCTTGGAAATAGCAGCCTTCTCAGCTACAACTGCGATGAGTTCTGACTTTTTCATTTATTATTCCTCCAAATAGTTTTTTTGCGGATGATCCGCTGGTTGTTTTACTTCATAGGAAGCTCGTTCCATAAAGCAAAAGGATGGATTGCCCTCCCGGCTTGCTGAGATACAACAGCGCGAGACGGCTATGCGAATGCGCGCTAAGCACGCTTTCTTATTTAACTTCTTCCCAAAGGGAATCCATTAACGAAACGGGGGCGTTTTTCAAATCAACGCCGCGCTCCCCGGCAAGCGTCTCGACCGCGCGAAAGCGCTTTGAAAACTTGTCCGTCGAGCGATAAAGCACCTGTTCGGCGTCTACGCCGACAAAACGAGCGACATTGACGACGGAAAAGAGCAGGTCTCCCAGCTCTTCTTCGATCTTCGCCTGATCGCCGCTGTCGATCGCCGCGAAGAGCTCGCTTTGTTCCTCGGGAACCTTGGCGGCTGCATCGGCGACGCTTTCAAAATCCATGCCGGATTTTGCAGAGCGCTTCTGCACCTTCTGCGCCCTCATGAGCGCCGGCAGAGAACGGGCGACGTCATCCACCGAATCGGCGACGCTCTGGGACTTTGTCTGCATCTTGATCGCATCCCAGTTTTTGAGCACCTCTTCGGGGGTATCGGCTTCGATGCTGCCGAACACGTGCGGATGACGGATAATCAGCTTTTGGCACACCTCATGACAGACGTCGTCAAAGGTGAAGCGCCCTGCCTCTTCCTCCATCAGGGAGTGGAAGATCACCTGCATCAGCACATCGCCGAGCTCCTCCTTCAACAGCGCCGCATCGCCCTTATCGATGGCTTCGACCGCCTCGTAGGTCTCTTCGATGAAATTCTGACGGATGCTTTCATGCGTCTGCACCCTGTCCCAGGGACAGCCGTCGGGCGCGCGCAGGATGCGCATAATCCGAATCAGATCGTCTATATGATATGCATCTTTATACTGAAAATCCATAGCCTCTCCAAAAAACGGTAAATTTGCCGCTATATGCTATATATTACCGCAATAAATGCACTTTTGCAAGGATTGTTACAATATTTTTACCTTTTGGCAGCATGAGCAGTTCATCCTCCCGGAAGGTCTTGAGCAACATCAAAAATACGATGTAAACGATCACGGCGACGAGGATGGAAACAACCAGCGAAATCAGGTTGCCGAAGAGCATACTGCACAGCTTATATACGCCGAACGCCGTAGCGGCGCACAGGACGGCGCAGATCAGGGGCTTTAGCATCGTATTGATGAAATCGGGGCGCACCTTGGAATAACGGATCAGCAGATACAGCCCGACGATGAACACGAAGGTGAACGAAACCAGCGTGCCGACGGCAGCGCCCGTGACGTTCAGCTCGACCATGCTGACGAAGAGGTAGTTGGTCGCGATCTTGATGACCATCGAAGCGCAGCTCAGGATCAGCGGGATCGACATCTTGCCGATACTCTGGAGCATACTCATCACCGGCGTAGACGCCGCGACGGCGATACACGAGAAGCCCATGATCCGCAGGATCGAGGTCTCTACGTCCGCTTCAAAGCCGCCGCCGTACAACAGGGTGATGATCGGGCGCGAGAGCGCGAACATCGAAAGACCGGCAGGGATGGTGAACATCATCGTCAGCTTCAGGACGGTTTCCATGCTGGTCTTGAGCTCCTGTTTATCGCCGGAGGTATAGGCGGTGGTCACGTTCGGCAGGGCGGAGGTTCCGAATACCTGGGTGACGGTTGTCACCAGCTGGAGCAGCGGCAGCGCCGCGGCAAAGCAGCCCCACAGCGAGGTATGGATATTGACCTCCTCGCCCGTGGCGGGATGGATCATGGAGAAGATCATTTCCTTATACTGCGGATTGAACTGGGCGATCAGCCCGTCGGGATTCGTCTGTGCCGTATGGAACAGGACGTTTTGGATCACCACCGAGTCGATGGTGGTCGAAACGTTGACGATAAAGGCGGAGATGATGATCGGGATCGCGGTTTTGATCAGGATCTTGAAGGTCTCCTGCTGGGTACGCGCATCGACGGAATCCTGCATCATCTCGTCGGGAACGCTGAATTTGTGCTTGGCGTAATAGATGCGCAGGAACACAAACGACATCAGCGAGCCCAGCGCGATACCGGCGATCGCCGCCGCGACCGAATAGGCGAGCATCGTCTGCATCGCGATCGTCCTCGAGCTGAAGGTCTGACCGAACACGGTGCCCTTGGACATCAGCTCCTCCATGCCGAGCTTCATCACCAGCCAGCCCATGATCAGACCGCTGACGACCTTGACCAGCATCTCGATCACTTCGCTGGCGGCGGAGGGGAACATATTGCGCTGGCCCTCATAATAGCCGCGGTAGATCGACACCAGACAGCCGATAAACACCGAGGGCGCGAGCGTCATCATCGCGTAGATCGACAGCGGCTGGTTAATCATCTGAACATAGATGAAGCTGATGCCGATCATCAGCGCGAAGCATACCGTACCCATGGCGAGGAAAAACTTTTTGGACGTCCGGTAAATCACATCGACGTCACGATAGCGCTTTTGGGCGATGCTCTCGGCGATCAGGCGCGACACCGCGATCGGGAAGCCTGCCGTCGCCAGCGCGAACAAGGGCGTATAAACCTCATACGCGTTGCTGAGCAGTCCGTTGCCGACGCTCTTCATCGAGAAGCCGGCGATATCATCGTAGCCGGCGTACATACGGTAGAGGAAGATCTTGTAGAACATACCGAGCAGCTTGACCACGATCATACTGACGGTCATGATCATCGCGCCCTTGACAAAGGTCTTTGACGTATTCTTACTTAAACTGTCTTGATTCATATCATCGCTCCAAAATAGGTATTGATACAATCTTTATCTGAAACTGTATTTTATCACAGGGAAAAACGGAATACAACAGGAAAACGGATTATTTGTTGTATTCACTATAAAATGTTTTCACACGCGCTTTTCGTTCGAGCAGTTCGTCAAAACGGCTGATATATTCATACGGATACTTGAAGTTAAATATGCGTTCCAGGTAGTCGGAACCGGTATCGCGCAGCTTGGTCACGCCCCCGGCACCGCAGGCAAGGATGGTATGCGTCTCTTCCATGATATAGACATTATAGGGGCTGAAAAAGCCCTGCTTCGCCCAGCCGATGTTTTCAAGGTTGCTGAGCATCTTGCTCTGGCGGTACAGGTAATAGGGCTCCCAGCCGCCGTCGGTCAGCTCGCGCGCGGCATAGGCGAGCATCCGGGCGGTATACGCCTGTTCCTTCACGGCGTCCGAGGACGCCAGCCGGGCGGAGCGCTTCACGGCAAGGGTATGCACGGTCACGCTCTCGGGATCGAGCGCGCGAATGATGTTGATCGTATTCTCAAAGCTTGCCGGGGTATCGGTAGTCAGCCCGGCGATCAGATCCATGTTGATGTTGTCAAAGCCCAGCGCGCGCGCCAGCCGGTAGGCGTCCAGCGTCTGCTGAGAATCATGGCGGCGCCCGATATGCTCGAGCACGCTGTCGTTAAAGGTCTGAGGATTGATCGAGATACGCGTGACAGGGTGGCGTTTGAGAGCGAGCAGCTTTTCACGCGTGACGGTGTCGGGACGGCCGGCTTCGACGGTGAACTCCGCACAACGGCTCAGATCAAACTCTCTCTCGATCTCGCTGAGCAGGAGATCGAGCTGTTCGGCGCTCAGGGTGGTTGGCGTACCGCCGCCGATATAGACGGATGCGAGGGTAAGCTCCAGCTCCCTTACGAGCCGTGCGGTACAGCGAAGCTCCTCGTGCAGCAGCGGCAGATACCGGTCAATCAGCTTCTTGGCGCGCTCGACCGTCTGGCTGACGAAGGAACAGTAATTGCACCGCGTCGGACAAAACGGGATGCTGACATACAGCGAGAAGGAACGCTTGCCGGATCGCTCGAGGATCGCGCGCTGGTTCTCGCGCACCTGCTCGGCAAGGGCGATCTTCTCGTCGCTGACATAGAGCGTCTCGTGGAAATAGCGGCGCGCTTCCTCAACGCCGTCCCGGGCGGCGAGCTTCGAGAACAGCTTGATCGGGCGCACCCCGGTCAGGATCCCCCACGGCAGCTCCCTGCCGCACGCCTGACACAACAATTGATACAGAAGCCGTCCCATACACAGCTCGTTGTCATCGCTCAGGGGCGCCGTCAGCGTTTCGTGTAAAGTGTCGGTACACAGCTCCACACGCACCGCATCCCGTACCGAGGTCAGGATATAGGGCGCGGTCAAAGCTTCATATTCATGGATAACCGCGACATCCTCGGTAAAGAGGAAGGCGCGGCACAGGTTTTCCATCTCATAATGGAAGGTATGATGGTCGATATATAGGTTCATAAAAGTGAATAATCAATTGAGAAAAGTGAATAACAAAGGACGGAGCATCCGCGCCCGTATTCGCTCTTGCTTCCAGTCTCTTATTTCTTAGTTCATATAGGGATTATACCGGCGCTCGCGGTCAAGCGTCGTAAACAGATCGTGACCGGGATAAACGTCATAGTTGCCGTCGAGGTTCTTCAGCCGTTCGACGGAGCGCATCATATCGCGCGTCGACGAGGTCGGGAAGTCGGTGCGTCCTACGCTTGTACAAAACAGCGTATCGCCCGAAAAGAGGCTGTCGTCCACCAGATAGCAGCCGCTCCCCATCGTATGTCCCGGGGTGAGCAGAAAGCGAATCTCGCTTTCGCCCAGCATGATCGAATCGCCGTCCTTCAGCGGACGGTCAACGGTAAAGGGCGCGATCGTCAGCCCGTGCTTTTTCGAGAGATTATAGCTCGGCTCCGCGATCAGCGTCAGCTCCTTTTCGGATGCGCAAACCGTCGGATGATATCGCTCGCACAGCTCCGCCGCGCCGAGGATATGGTCATAATGACCGTGCGTGAGGAGGAGATAGCTAAGCCCCTTGCCGCGCGCGTCGATCTCCCGGAGCAACTCGTCACAGTGGTCGCCGGGATCAATCACCGCCAAAGCGCCGGTTGCCTCATCCTCGATCAGATAACAGTTGGTGCCGATCATGCCGATTACATAACAATTGATTTTGATCATTTCTTTAACTCTCCGCTGTTGATGATAATGGTCACGGGGCCGTCGTTGAGCAGCTCGACCTTCATATCCGCGCCGAAAACGCCCTGTTTTACCTCGGTGACGCCCGCTGTGTTCATTCTTTCACAGAAATATTCGTACAGCTCATTTGCCGTATCGGGCTTGGCGGCGCCGAAGAAATCGGGGCGCCTGCCCTTAACGCAGTTGGCGCACAGGGTAAACTGTGACACCACCAGCGCCGCGCCGCCTGTGGTCAGTAGGCTCAGGTTCATCTTATCGTCGCTGTCGCTGAAGATACGCAGGTTCGCGATCTTATCGGCGAGCACCTCGGCGTCGCGGCGGCTGTCTCCCTCGGCAACGCCGAGCAGGATCAACAGACCGCCCCCGATCGCGGAGACCGTTGCGCCGTCTACCGTGACGCTCGCGCGCGTCACGCGCTGGATGACTGCTATCATGGTTATCACCTATCCTATGCTTATCAAAACGGAAGGAGACGCGCTCGCCCCTCCCCTGTCAAATCTGTTTCACTGACCGCTAGGTAGACAATGATTCATTCGGGCCGTCAGGCGTGAATTAATCAGTGGCTACCTAGATTCTCGTGATGGACACGATGCCGTTGATATGCGCCAGATGCGCCATCACCGAACGCAGGTGTTCCATGTTATTGATCTCGATGGTAACGGTCACGACCGCTTGGTTATCCTTGATCTCACGCGAGTTCAGGGTATGGATAAAAATGCGCATATTGAACAGCTCGCGCGTCACGTCGGCGAGGAAGCCGGTGCGGTCGTTGCAAACGATCTCCAGCGTACTCTGGAAGCTCTCGTGAATCTCGTCCTCCCAGTGGGCGTTAACCCAGCGCTCGGGCTCTTCACAGGAGGCGATATCCTCGGGCACGTTGGTACAGGAGCGCTTATGCACGCTCACCCCGAAGCCGCGCGTGATATAGCCGATGATCTCGTCGCCCGGCAGCGGATTACAGCAGCGCGAGAACTTGATCAGGCAGTCGTCCAGCCCCTCTACGCTGACGCCGGAGCCGACATGGCGCTTCCGCTTGGGGGTGCGCTCCTCGGTGACGGGCTTGGGCGCCTCATCGCTCTTTTTATACTTCTTGACATAAAGCTCCCGGACGCGCGGCATGATCTTCCAAAGCTGGATGCCGCCGTAGCCGATCGAGGCGTAAAAATCGTCGATCGAGTTGCAGTGCTGGCGCTGGATGATCGGCTGCAGGCATTCTTCGAGGTCCTCGTCGGCGAAATGCATCCCGCCCTTTTTGAGCTCATGCTCAAACATACTCTTGCCCTCGATGATATTCTCTTCGCGGCGTTCCTTCTTGAACCACTGGCGAATCTTGGAGCGCGCGGAGGTGGTTTTGACCATCTTGAGCCAGTCGCGCTTGGGGCCGGAGCCTTCCTTCTGCGTCAAAATCTCGACGATATCGCCGTTCTTGACCTGATAGTCGATCGGGACGATACGCCCGTTCACCTTGGCGCCGACCATGCGGTTGCCGACACCCGAGTGGATCGCGTACGCCATATCTATGACGGTCGCGCCGGCAGGCAGGTTGATGATATCACCCTTGGGCGTAAAGACATAGACCTCGTTGGTGGAGAGGTCGTACTTGATGGTCTTGACGATATCCGTCGCGTCCTCGGCGTCGTTCTGCACCTCGAGCATCTTGCGGATCCACTGCAGGTTTTCGGACAGCGAATCCTGCTTGGAGCCGCGGAGCTTGAGCTTATACTTCCAGTGCGCCGCGATACCGTATTCTGCGGTATGATGCATCTCATAGGTACGAATCTGTACCTCGAAGGGGATGCCGTTCTTGCCGAACACGGTGGTATGCAGGCTCTGGTACATGTTCGCCTTGGGGGTTGAGATATAATCCTTAAAGCGGTTGGGCAGCGGCGTAAAGATATCATGAACCAGTCCGAGGACGTTGTAGCAGTCGGAGATGGTATTGACGATCACGCGTACCGCGAACACGTCGAAGATCTGGTCGATATCGCGCCCCTGCATATAGGTTTTGCGGTAGATGGAAACGATGGATTTCACGCGACCGGAGATGGTCACGTGCGAAATCGAGAAGCCGATCTTCTCCAGTATCTGCCGCTTGATTTCTTCAATAAACGCGTTGCGCTCGTTCTCGGTGAGCTTGAGCTTGTTTTCGATCTCGCTGTAGGCGACGGGATCAAGGTAGCGCATCGAAAGGTCCTCGAGCTCATCCTTGATCGCCTTCATACCTAAGCGGTGCGCGATCGGAGCGTAGACCTCCATGCACTCGAGCGCCTTATCGCGGCGCTTCTGATCCTTGACGCACTCGATGGTGCGCATATTATGCAGCCGGTCGGCGAGCTTGACGATGATCACGCGGATATCGTTGCTCATGGCGATCAGCATCTTGCGGACGTTCTCCGCCTGACGCTCCTCGCGGTCGGTGAATTTGATCTTGCTGATCTTGGTCAGACCGTCCACGAGGTTCATCACCTCTTCACCGAAATTCGAGCCAACCTCCTCGAGCGTGACCTCGGTATCCTCAACGGTGTCATGCAGCAGCGCGGCAACGATCGAATCCGTATCCATGCCCATCTCGGCGAGGATACACGCGACAGAGGTCGGGTGCAGGATGAACGGAACGCCGGAGATACGGCGCTGGTCACCGTGCGCGAGATTGGCGAATTCATACGCCTTCTTGATCTTTCGCTTGTTATATCTTACGTTGCTTTTGTCGATGATCGACAGTAATTCATCAAAGTCCTGATAATGGATTACCTCGCTCATCCGCTCACCTCCCTGAGCTTTGTCATAATCACGGATGTATTCAGGTCAACCTTGCCGTCAACCGCGCACATCCCGATCTCAAAATCATACATCCCTTCGTTAATCGAGATCAGCCCGAGCTCGTTCATACACTCGAGGATCACCCTGAGCTTGCCGTAGCCGATATCGCCCGGCAGCCGATACAGCAGGCTGTCGAACGAGAAGCGATAGCCGCCGTTTTGCTTTAAAAAGCGGTAGACCGCCGCGAATTCGCCCCGGTCGGGCAAAAGCGACCGCGCCTGTTCGGGCGTCACGTCATCGCCGCGGCAAAACGCTTCGAAGAGCGCCTTGCTCGACAGCATCCCGTCCTCGTCGGGCTCTGAAAAGCGGATATCCCGTATGATAACCGAAAGGTTCTCGGTATTATTATAATAGTTAATGTCAAGCGTCACCGCCAGATCGACCTTATCGCCCGGCAGATACTCGAATTCATCCGCCGACACGGAAAAGCGCATCGCGTGCACGGTACACTCGCCGCGCGTCAAGGTCAGGCGCAGGTGCTTGCCGTCGCCGATCGGGCGGATATCCCGTAACGTCATGTTGTACAGCCCGAACAGCGGCGTCGGGTTGCCGGCGCCGTAGGGCTCGAGCAGCGACAGTCCGCGCGCCAGCTCGACGCACAGCTGTGCCGGATTGAGCTTGCAGTCCAGCTCCAGCGACGGAGCAGGCGCCGGATGCGCGGCGGCATAGCGGTTAATGCGTTCGATGAACGCTTCGATGTTCTCGCGGCGGATGCCGAAGCCGACCGCCATCGGATGACCGCCGCACTGTGTCAGCAGGTCGGAGCAGGAGAACACCGCCTCTATCAGTGAAAAGCCCTGTACCGACCGTCCCGAGGCGCGGCAGCCGTCGCTGTCGATCGTGATGACGATCGCGGGCTTGGCATATACTTCCTTGATCCGGGAGGCAACGATACCGATGACTCCCTTGTGCCAGCCTTCGCCGCACACCACGATCACCGCGTTGTTGACGATCGAGGGATTGGTGCGAATCAGGCGGTCGATATCCCCGAGGATCTCGCGCTCGATGCGCTGGCGTTCGATATTGTCCGACGACAGGTCGGCGGCGATATCCGCCGCGTACGCTTCGTCATCCGTCAACAGCATAGTGACGGATTTTTGGGATAAGCCGAGTCTGCCGCCGGCGTTGATGCGCGGCACGAGGTTGAAGCTGAGGTTGCCGGCGGTGATCCGCCTGCCGCTCAGCCCGGCTTCCTCGGTCAGGGCGGCGATGCCGAGACGGTCGCCGTTGTTGATATGCATCAGACCGTTCTTCACCAGCACGCGGTTTTCGCCGCGCAGGGGGACAATATCGCCCACGGTGCCGATCGCGGCAAGGTCGGAATAATTCTCCAGCAGTCCGTCTACGTCCGCGTATTCGCCCTCGATCGCCTGTACCAGCTTGAAGGCGACGCCGACGCCGGACAGATCCGAAAACGAGCTGTTACAGTCGGGACGGTGCAGGTCGATCACCGCCGCCGCGTCGGGCAGCGCGGACGGTACCGCATGATGATCGGTCACGACGGTGTCGATCCCGAGGGACTTGGCGTAGGCGATCTCATCAGCGGCGGCAACGCCGTTATCGACGGTGACGATCAGCTTGACGCCGCGCTCATACAGGCGCGCGACCGCCTCGCGGTTCATGCCGTAGCCCTCCGTCTCGCGCGAGGGGATATAATACATCGCGTCCGCGCCGATATCGGACAGGTAAGAGTACAGCAGCGCCGTCGAGGTAACGCCGTCGGCGTCAAAGTCGCCGTAGACGCAGATACGTTCGCCGCCCTCGATCGCCGCGTGGATCCGCGCAACCGCCTTGTCCATATCCTTGATCTCAAAGGGCGAGACGGTCAGCGTCTGATTATCCAGAAAATCAATGATTGCCGCTTCGTCGGTGATGCCGCGGATATCCAGCAGCATCGCGATCAGCATCGGCAGATCGTAGCGCTGTGAAATGGCAACCGCATTCTCTTTATTCAGTTTTCGGGTTATCCATTTCTTCATGGGGTACTCCAATGTTCAATCTATCGTAAAAGTTACTTCTATGTTACGCACGCGCAGCCGTCAGGAGCTGTTTCGCGTGATTAAGGGCGCTTTCGGTGATCTCTTCACCGCCCACGATACGCGCGAGCTCCCTTACCCTGCCCTCATCATCCAGCGGATCGACGCGGGTAAAGGTGCGGTCATCGTGGACGCTCTTGCTGATAAACAGATGGTTATCGGCAAAGGCGGCGATCTGCGCCTGATGGGTGACGCACAGCACCTGGCGTTCAGCCGAAAGCTCGCTGAGCTTCTTCCCCACCCGGTCGGCGGCAGAGCCGGAAATACCGGTATCAATCTCGTCAAAAATCAGGGTTTGGACAAAATCCGCACGGGAGAGCACCGTCTTGATTGCCAGCATCATGCGCGAAAGCTCGCCGCCCGAGGCGATCTTGGACACGGGCTTGGGTTCTTCGCCGGGGTTCGTGGAGATCAAAAACTCCAGCCGGTCGATCCCGCGCGGATTCAGCTCGGTCTCTTCATGAAGAATCCTCAGCCTGACGTCGGGCATCAGCAGGAACGCCATCTCGCGTTCCACCGAGGCGCGGAAGGCTTCGCTGACCTTTTGACGGATCGCTGAGATTTCCTTTGCGGAAGCATACGCCTTTTGATATAATGCTTCCCTGCGCTTTTCAAGCTGCTCTCGGTTGAACGCGTAGTCGTTCAGCGCGTTCAGCTCTTTTTTTGCGTTCTCTAAATAGGCAAGCAGCTCTTCCTCGCTGTCGCCGTACTTGTGGCGCAGGCGATACAGCAAATCCAGCCGCTCCTCGATCTCTTCGAGCCGTCCGGGATCGGCGTCGATATCATCCATCGCCGACTCGAGCTCACGCGAGATCTCCTGCAGCTCATACAGCGCCGAGGACAGGCGGTCGGCGGCGCCCTCCAGCGAGCCCATATAGCGCGAGGCGTTCATCACGCTTGACGCGGCGTCGTCCGCCATCCGCAGCACGCCGTCGGTATCGTCGTCACCGTCCAGCGCGAGACGCGCGCGCATCAGCTCCTTGGCGATTTTTTCGCGGTTTTGCAGGGCGTTTCGCTCCTCACACAGGGCGTCGTACTCGCCGACGGTGATGGCGGCGTCCTCGAGCTCGGTAATCTGGAAGGACAGCAAATCCATCCTCCTCAGGCGTTCCGCTTCGTCGGTATCGGCGGAGCTGAGCGCCTCCTCGGTCTCTTTGAGCGCGCGGTACAGCCGACGGTACGCCGCAAGCTGTTCCGCGATATCCGCCAGCGCGTCGATATAGACGATATGCAGGGAGGGATCCATCAGCTCGAGGTTATCGTTCTGACCGTGGATATTGATCAGGTATTCGCCGAGCTCCTTTAAGGCGGCGACCGTCGCGGGACGGGCGTTGATGCGGCAGGTATTCTTGCCGGAGGCGTTCAGCTCACGCGACAGGATCAGCGTGCCGTCCGGCGCTTCATAGCCCATCGCCCTCAGCTTTTTGAGGGTAAGCTCAGAGAGCGCCTCAAAGGTCGCGCTGACAAAGGCGGCGTCGGCGCCAGTGCGGATGATGCCGCGCGAAGAGCGCTTGCCTAACACCGCGTTGATCGCGTCGATCACGATGCTTTTACCCGCGCCGGTCTCGCCGGTCAGTACGTTGAAGCCGCTTGTAAAATCAATATTGCTTTTTTCAATAACCGCTATATTCTCGATATAAAGGTTAGTCAGCATATGTTATTTCCTTAAATCAGTATCAGTTGAGGTATTGGTTGAATTCTTCGGCACAGGCGGAAGCGATCTCGGGGCTTAAACAAACGACAAAGATCGTATCCTCTCCTGCCAGCGTGCCGACGATCGAATCGAAGGACATCATATCCAGCGCGGCACAGGCAGCCTGCGCCATACCGCTGAAGGTCTTGATCACGACAAGATTCATGGCTTGTTCGATCGAGATCACCGAGGACGAGAAGATGCTTCTGAAATTATTCTTCGCGCCCTTTTCCGAGCTGGGCGACGCCTGATAGCGGTACTTGCCGTCGGGCAGCAGCGTCTTTGTCAGCCGGAGCTGCTTGATATCGCGTGAGACGGTCGATTGGGTAACATCATAGCCCTCGTTGCGCAGATAGTCGATCAGCTCCTCCTGCGTGGTGATCGGATACTTATTGATCAGCTCCAAAATCTTATTGTGCCTGGTTGTTTTCATTTCGATTAGAACTCCTTTAGTTTTTCGTTGAGAAGCGTATAAAAATTCTTCTCCTTCAATATAATCAGCTGTAACTCTTGGGGTGACTTTCTCACCGTCACAGTATCTTCGGAGGAAATGAGGATATGGTATCTTCCGTCCACTGTCATATAGCATTTGAAGGCGGAGGAGGGGTGAACGCGCGCGCTGAGCACCGCGTTTTCACCGAAAACCACCTGACGCGAGGCAAGCGCCTGGGGACAGACGGGGGTGAGCAGGATACAGCGCATATCCGGCTCGATCACGGGACCTCCGGCAGAGAACGAATACGCCGTCGAGCCGGTCGGGGTGGTAAACATCATCCCGTCCGCGCGATAGGAGATAATGCGCTCGCCGTCCAGTTCTACGGACATTTCGACGATATTCGCCATCATGTCGCGGTGCAGCACCGCCTCGTTCACGGCGGTAAAGCGCTGTGTTTCACCGTCCCTGTCCACGGTGATATCGAGCAGCATCCGCTTTTGCACCCGATAATCGCCGGAGATCAGCTTTTTGAGCTCCTCGAGCTCATCCGGCTCGATATTGGCGACAAAGCCGACGCGTCCGAGATTGATTCCCAACAGGGGCTTGTTGTACAGGGCGGCGAGCTTGGCGTTATGGATGATGGTGCCGTCGCCGCCTACCGTCACCACGATATCACAGGCGCTGATGATCTGCTCGGCAGTATCCATCACGGTGGTGCCGGCGACGGGACAGTCGGCGCAGGACAGAAGCTCCGCCCCCAGGGGCGACAGCTCCCGAACGACGCTTTCGGCGACCTCGCCGGCGCGCGGTTTGTCTTTATTTACGATCAGGGATAGCTTCATAACATCACCTAGATTGAGATTAGCGGTCAGCTTTCGGGGAGCGGCTTTCAAAAGCGTCATGCCGATACTTTCCGGATCACGCCATAGCAAAGCCGCGTTCGATAAAGCTTGCAGCCGCCGGTTCGTACTCGCCCGAGCGAATCAGGCGGCACCTTTGTATTCTCCTGATACCCGATCGCTGAACAACTTTAGGTATCCAGCGCCCGATGCGACGCTTCGACCACCTCGGCGGCAGTTGAATTCAGGCAGTTTTGCGGCTCGTCGGCGCGCTTGATATAGATCAGGTATTCGATATTCCCCTGCGGTCCCTTGATCGGAGAATAGTCCAGTCCCAGCACGGAAAAGCCGTTGCCGACACAAAAGCGGATGATCTCCTCCACCACGGCGATATGCACCTTTTGATCGCGCACCACGCCGTTCTTACCGACGTTCTCACGCCCGGCTTCGAACTGCGGCTTGATCAGACAGACCGCCGTCGCGTCCCCGGCACAGACGCCGCGCGCCGCCGGGAGAATCAGCTTCAGGGAGATAAAGGCGACGTCAACGGAAAAGAATGCGATGGCTTCGGGCACCTGTTCACGGGTGACATAACGCATATTGGTGCGTTCCAGATTCACCACGCGCTCGTCGTTCCTGAGCTTCCAGGCGAGCTGACCGTAGCCGACGTCAACGGCATAGACCTTCTCGGCGCCGTTTTGGAGCATACAGTCGGTAAAGCCGCCGGTCGAAGCGCCGATATCCATCGTCACCTTGCCTTCCAGCGAAATCGGAAAAACCTGCATCGCCTTTTCGAGCTTATAGCCGCCGCGCGAAACATAGCGCATCCGGTTATCGCGCACCTCGACAGCCGCGTTTTCGTCGAAGCTCGCGCCTGCCTTATCCGCCTTTTGGTGATTGACATAGACGCAGCCGGACATGATGACCGCCTTCGCCTTTTCACGGCTTTCGAAAAAGCCCTTTTCTACCAGTAATACGTCCAGCCGCTTCTTCATACCTCGCCCAGCCTTTCTGCCATCGAACGCGCGTCAAGACCCAGCGTTTTCAGCGTGCTTTTGACCGCGGCGTGCTGGACATAGACGTTCTCGACCGCGTAGGCGCGATAGGAGCCGCGATAGCCCTCTTCGTCCATCATCGTGCGGAAGGCGTCGGCAACCGAGCCGCTGCGCATCCCCTCTTCAAAGAAGGCGATCCGCGAAAAGCCCGAGGCGAACAGCGCCGCCCGACGGTCGATCGGCTTGATGCGGCACAGCTTCAGAATACCGAGCTTTCCGCCTCTTTTATGCATCAGATCACGCGCTTCGACCGCCTCGTTAAAGAGCCTTCCGTAGGTTACGAGGAGCGTCTCGGCGTCGCGGTCTCCGTAAAATTCATAATTCAGATTCTCTCGCTGATAACCGGGCGGCTTCTTGCCCTCGCTGCCGCGCGGATACCGCACGGCGACGAGCCCGTCACAGTCGAACAGCGCTTCCTTCAGGGCGTTCTCCAGCCCGTCAAAGAAGCAGGGTGAGTACACCGTCGTCCCGGGGATCGCGTTGAGCATGGATACGTCGAAAAGCCCCTGGTGGGTTTCGCCATCCTCGCCGACGACGCCGGCGCGATCGATCGCAAGCACCAGATGCGCGTTCTGCATCGAGGCGTCATGGATCAGCTGATCGTAGCCGCGCTGTAAAAAGGTCGAATACACCGCAAAAACCGGCAGCATTCCGCTCACCGCCAGTCCGGCGGCGAAGGTGACCGCGTGTTCCTCGGCGATACCGACGTCAAAGAAGCGATCCTTGTACAGCTTGACAAATTCCTGTAAGCCGGTCCCGGTACGCATGGCAGCGGTCACCGCGCAGACGCGGCGATCCTTTTCGGCAAGCTCACAGAGCTTGCGCCCGAATACGGCGGAAAAATTCTCGGAAGAGCTGATCGGCTCTCCGGTATCGACATTGAACGATCCGATGCCGTGATAAGAGGCAGAATCGTCCTCGGCATATTTATAACCCTTGCCCTTTTTGGTAACCACATGGAGCAGGGCGGGATCCTTGCTCTGTTTCATCGTGTTCAGGGCGTTGATCAGATCCTCCATGTTGTGTCCGTCAACGGGACCGTAGTAGGAAAGCCCCAGCTTATCGAAGATCGTATGGCGGTACATCACGTGCTTGACGCGCGACTTGGAGCTTTTGAGGATATCGGTGATCGGTCGTCCCAACAGCGGAATCCGCGTCAGCACATCCTCGGTATGGCTTTTCAGACGGCGGTACCACGGCTGCATCCGGATCGAGGACAGATAGCGCGCCATCGCGCCGACGTTGCGGCTGATCGACATCCGGTTATCGTTCAGGATCACGATGAAATTCTTTTTGTGTCTGCCGGCGTTGTTCAAGCCCTCATACGCCATGCCGCCGGTCAGGGAACCGTCGCCGATGATGGCGATGGTATGAGAATCATCTCCTGCCAGCTGCTTTGCCTTCGCGATCCCTAACGCGGCAGAGATCGAGGTGGAGGCGTGTCCGGCATTGAACGCGTCGTATTCGCTCTCGCTGCGCTTCGGAAAGCCCGACAAGCCGCCCTCGCGGCGGATCGTGTCGATCGTGCGGTAACGCCCGGTGAGCATCTTATGGGTGTAGCTCTGGTGCCCGACGTCGAACACCACGCTGTCGGCAGGACAGTCGAACACCCGATGCAGCGCCACGGTCAGCTCAACCACGCCGAGGTTGGAGGACAGATGACCGCCGTTCACCGAGATGACGTCGATCAGCTTCTCGCGAATCTCGGCACAGAGCTGTTCCAGCTGCGCCTGATCCAGCGCTTTCAAATCGGCAGGAGATTCAATTGTTGATAAAATCTCGTAAGACATGATAATCCAAATATAGTCAGTATCACGGGCAGGAACCGCCGCTTTTAAGCGGATCGCGCCCTGTAAGGTGCATTGAAATCTGATGGCAGGCTATGATTCATCCTGCGTCCGTCGCGCAAAGCCGACGGGCGTGAATCATCAGCGACTGCCTAAGGGTTGCCTGCTTCGTCCCTAGGGAACACGGGAGCGCGGGACGCGTCCCGACAAGCGTTATTTTCTGCGGTTCGCCAAGGCGACGGCAAACGCTTTGAGGTCGCTTGTATCGCCGTCAAAGGCGTCGAGCGCCCGGATCGCCTCTTCGGTGAGCGCGTCCACCAGCTCGCGGCAGCGCCGGAGACCGAGCAGCGACATATAGGTATTTTTCTCGTTGTCGATATCGCTGCCGATCGGCTTGCCCAGCTCCTCGGCGGTCGAGGTAACGTCCAGGATATCATCCATGATCTGGAACGCCAGCCCGATCGCATGAGCATAGCGCTCGGCGGCGTCGAGCTGCTCCTGCGGCGCGCCGGCAACGGCACAGCCCATCATACAGGCGGCCTCGATCAGGTTCGCGGTCTTTTTCTCTTCCATCAGGCGGACGAGCTTGATCCCGACCTGACGATGCTCCATACTCAGGTCGATGACCTGACCGCCCACCATGCCGAGCAAGCCCGATTTCTCCGCCAATATCCGCGCGGCAAGGGCGGCGCGGTCGGCGCCCGCGGCAGCGACCGCTTCTTCGCCGAGCATTGCGGCATACGCCATGCTCTGCAGCGCGTCGCCGGCTAAGAGAGCGATATCCTCGCCGTAAACCTTATGATTGGACGGCTGTCCGCGGCGAAAATCGTCGTCATCCATACACGGCAGATCGTCGTGGATCAGCGAGTAGGTATGCACCATCTCGACCGCACAGGCGAAGGGCATCGCAACCTTAGGCTCTGTACCGCACAGCCGGGCGAACGCCAGCGTCAGCGACGGGCGCACGCGCTTGCCGGGCAGGTTCAGCGAATAACGCACCGCGTCGATCAGCTGCTGTTCTTCCCTCTTACCCTGCGGCAGGTACCGCGCTAAAGCGGCTTCGATTTCTTTGACATAATCCATCATGATACTTCCTCACCGCTTTCCTTCATCTGCGCGATCCGCTCGTTGATATCGGTGATCTGCTGCTTCGCTTCATCGAGCTTGCGGCGACAGTGCAGCACCAGCTTACACGCCTCTTCATACAGGGCGATATTCTCTTCTATTTTATTTTGAGGATTTTCAAGCTTCGTCACAACCTCGCGCAGCGCTTGGTATGCTGCTTCAAAATCCATCTTGTCATATGTTTGCGTCATATAAATCCCTCTTTTGATGGTTTCAATCTCATACTAATCCTTAATAAAAAGATTTAATCAGATATTAGTGATAAATTTCGCAGAGCGAGGCGAGTGACGCAGGCATACTGTCGTA
>CADBUN010000120.1 GCA_902797825.1 uncultured Ruminococcus sp.
ATAAATTTCGCAGAGCGAGGCGAGTGACGCAGGCATACTGTCGTATGTCATATCCGGGTACCCCGACGCGCCCCTGCGCGGTGGGGGAAGGAGGAGCCGCCACACGAGTACGAGAGTGGTCACACTTGACCGCTCTCAACGAGTACGGCGAGCGACGACGCCAACAAAGCTATGCGGAATTTATCGCAATAGATGATAAAGGTTTTTATTAAGGATTAGTATCAGTTCTTTTTCAATTCTTCTGCGAGCCTTCGGATGCTCTCGCCCTTGAATTTGTAGCTGCTCTTGTTGGCGATCAGCCGCGCGGAAATCGGCACGATGCTCTCGACCACCTCGAGGTTATTTTCCTTTAAGGTTGCGCCGGTCTCGACGATATCGACGATCACGTCGGTCAGCCCGAGGATCGGCGCAATCTCGATCGAGCCGTTCAGGTGGACGATGTCGATATCGCGTCCCTTGGACGCATAGTGATCCGCGGCGATCCTCGAGAACTTGGTCGCGACCTGCAGGGTGCGGTTGGGATCGTCCTCAAAGCCCTTGGGCGCCGCGACAGCCATACGGCATTTGCCGATGTCCAGATCAAGCAGCTCATAGATATCGGGCTCGTATTCGAGCAGGATATCCTTGCCCGCGACGCCGATATCCGCGGCGCCGCGCTCGACATAGATCGCCACGTCGCTGGGCTTCACCCAGAAGTAGCGCACGCCTGCCTCCGGGTTCTCGAAGATCAGCTTGCGGTTCGGCTCCCGGATCGACGGACACGGATAGCCTGCCGCCTCGAACATCGCATACACCTTCTCGCCGAGTCGTCCCTTGGGCAGGGCGACGTTGAGCATAGGATCGGTCTGCGGCGCCTGATCGGCGGCGTCAACGCGCTCGAGCTTATCGAGATACACCGCAAAGCCTACCGCCCGGCTCTTGCGCTTCATGCGGCGCATGAGCTTATCGTAGCAGCCGCCGGACAGCACGCTGTCGGGCACACCGCTGATGAAGCCCTTGAAGATCACGCCGTTATAATAGCTGCGGTCGCTGACGACTGAAAAGTCAATTTGAATATGCTTGAAATCATCGGAATGATCCAATACCGACAGCACGTCCCGAAGCTGCTTTGCCGCCGCTTCACAGCCCAGCCGGGCGGATAGTTCCTCCAGCCGGGGGAGCACCGTATTCGGGCTGCCTGCCAGCGTCAGCAGCGCGAGCAGGTCATCGGCACGCTGCGGCTCGAGTCCGTTTTCTTCACACAGGGCGAGGATGCCGTGGAGATTCTTTTCACCGACGCATTTGACCAGCTGATCCTGCACGCTGCGGCTGTCGGTAATCTTCTCCAGCGCGGCGTTGAGGATATCGAGGCTGCTGACGTCGAGCACATAGCCCGGCGAGATCAGCTTCAGGCTGGCGGCGGCGAGCATCAGGCTCTCGCCCACGAGGGCTTCGTCCACCTCGCCGATACACTCGACGCCTGCCTGCATGATCTCCTTATAGCTGTCGGTGCCCTTCGCCACACGATATACGTTCTCGTTATAATAGAGCTTCTTTGTCTCGCCGTCGGCGTTATTCTTGATGATGCTCAGGGTAACGTCGGGCTTGAGGGCTTTGAGCCTGCCGCCGATATCGGTAAAGGTGATGACCTGATCGGAGATCAAAAAATCCTTGTTGCGGCTGTAGAGGTCATAATCCTCGAACTTGCTCATCCGGTAGGGACGGTAGCCGTAACGGCTGTATAATTCTCTCAGGGAGAAGGTTAGGCGTTCGGCGTTACTCAGGACGCTGTTATCAATATTCATGCGGTTTCCTCCTCTTCCCTGAGACGGTCGATCACCGTGCGGTAGCCGCCGGCGCCGTAATTCAGACAGCGGCTGACGCGGCTGATCGTGGCGGTCGATACGCCGATCCTGTCGGAGATCTTCTGGTAGCTGATCCCCTCGTCGATCAGGAACGCGGTATCCAGCCGCTGGATCATATCCCTGATCTCTGTGATCGTACAGATATCTTCAAAAAAATCATAGCATTCATCAACATTTTTCAGGCTCAGGATCGCCTGAAACAGCCTGTCGGCAGACGGAGAATGATTCATCGGTATCATTACCTCTTTCTCAACCTGTTCTCACCCGGAGAACCATCTTTTTCTGGATGGGGATATATCATACCGGTTTTCAATCATACTAGTTTCTAATAAAACAGTATAAAACCCCAACCGGCGGCGCTTTTCCGCCAATTCTCTTCGGTTTACTAGTTTATCACTTTATCATGGTAAAGTCAAGCG
>CADBUN010000121.1 GCA_902797825.1 uncultured Ruminococcus sp.
GAAACCAAATCTTTCATGATCAAAACAGTCCTTTCTCTTCACAATCCCTGAACCAATCCTTGAAGGTTTCTTCAAAGCCGTAATGCATCTGATAGCCGGAATCCATCAGCTTTTTGCCGCAGATATTGGTCGAGACCATCAGCTTTCTGATACGCGCGGGGTGGATGCCCACCTTCTTGCCGCCGACCGGGGCGAGGACGTAGGACGCCGGGATCAAAACCCCCGAGGGGATCAGCATGATCCGGCGCTTCATTCCGATCGCCTTCTGCATCGTCTCACAAATCTGCTGGATATTGTACGCCGGCTCATAGGTGCAGTTGAATATATCCGAGCCGACAAAGCTGTTGTCGATCATTCGGTACTTGAAGAACTGAACCAGCTCCTTGACATAGATACACGCCTTGATCGTATCCCTGCGGCCCGCATAGAAGAAATAATGCCCTTTCTGTCCCTTATACAAGCGCGTCATGTTGCCGTGCTCGCCCTTACCGTAGACGATGCCCGGTCTGACGATGGTCAGCTCACGGTGATCCTTGTCGGCGATCTGCCACTTTTCGTGAATCTTCTCGGCAACCAGCTTGCTGATGCCGTAAGGGGTGTTGGGCGTGGGGAGCGTTTCTTCGGTTTTGAGCTCCTCCGCGGCGCCGTAGGGCGCGATCGAGCTGGTGAAGAGGAGCTTCCTGATCCCGTGCTTCTCTGCAAAGGCGGTGACGTTCTCCGCCCCCTCGATATTGGTCTCGAAATACTCATGATCGGGATGACCGGGCGTGCGGTGTACCGCGGCAAGGTTAAAGATGATATCGTCGGGCGTGGGCGTAAAGTCGAAGTCAATCGGCTTACGCACGTCGAGACGGATATACTCGACGCCTTCGTTTTTCTCAACGATCCCCGGCACGACGCCCTCTTCCCCCGGCATCACGATGTCGAGGTCATAGATTTTATCCTGCTTATCCTTGATTTGGTTGAGCAGGTGGATCAGATGCGTTCCGATAAAGCCGGAACCGCCGAAAATAATATAATTCATAATACCCTCCGAAGTAGTAGTTCAGGTGATCCGCCGCATCGGCTGTTCGGGTAAAGCGATCAGTCTCTGCGGAAGAGGTCTCTGGTATAGACCTTCTCCTCGACGTCGCCGAGGACATCCGCGTCGAAGCGGTTGGCGACGATCACGTCGGACTGCGCCTTGAACTGCTCGAGGTCGTTGACGACCTTGCTGTGGAAGAACTCAGAGCCGTCCTCGAGGGTGGGCTCATAGATGATAACCGGTACGCCGTTCGCCTTGATGCGCTTCATAACGCCCTGGATCGCGGAGGCGCGGAAGTTATCGGAATTACTCTTCATGGTCAGGCGGTATACGCCGACGGTCTTGGGATTTCTGGACAGGATCTGATCCGCGATGAAGTCCTTGCGGACGGTGTTCGACTTGACGACCGCCTCGATCATCGTCTGGGGAACGTCCTTATAGTTTGCGAGGAGCTGCTTGGTATCCTTGGGCAGGCAGTAACCGCCGTAGCCGAAGCTGGGGTTGTTGTAATGACTGCCGATACGCGGATCCATGCAGACGCCGTCGATAATCATCCGGGTGTCGAGCCCCTTGCTCTGTGCATAGGTATCGAGCTCGTTGAAGTAGCTGACGCGAACCGCGAGATAGGTGTTGGCAAAGAGCTTGATCGCCTCTGCCTCGGTGGGACGCGCGATCAGGATCGGGATATCCTGCTCGGGCTGACCGGCTCTCTTCTCCTCGGCTCTTGCGCCGTCGAGCAGGAGCTGAGCGAACATCTCGGCTTCTTCCTTCTGGTCGTCATCGGCGCCGACAACGATACGCGACGGATGCAGGTTATCATACAGCGCCTTGGACTCTCTGAGGAATTCCGGGCTGAAAATGATATTTTTGATGCCGTACTTCTTCTTGACAGAATCGGTATAGCCGACAGGGATGGCGCTCTTGATGACCATCAGGACGTCGGGATTCACCTTAAGCGTCCATTCGATCGCGTCCTCTACCGCAGAGGTATCGAAGAAGTGGTTCACATCGTCATAGTTGGTCGGGGTAGCGATCACTACCAGGTCCGCGGAGCCGTAAGCCGCCGCCTTATCGGTGGTGGTGCGCAGGTTCAGCTTGCGCTCACCGGCGTTCGCTTCCTTAAAAAAGCGCTCGATCTCGTCATCCTGGATCGGGCTGATAAACTGGTTGAGCTTCTCCGCCTTGGCTTCGGTGGTGGTGATCGCGGTCACCTCGTGGTGCTGTGCCAGAAGAACGGCTAATGATAATCCGACGTATCCAACGCCTGCTACTGTAATCTTCATAATCTTCCCTTTCTGCAATATATGCCATAAATTGATAAACAAAAATACGGAAACAGACCGTACCGCGTCAACACGCGGACGAATAACCGATTGACCGACAAAACTTACGGGCGCGTAGGGCGCGCCCGAATAGATCGGTACTGACGATGATCCTAATCCGCCGTTTCGGGCGAAATCGCCGATCTGTTTCATACATGGTCATTTTACCATAATAACAGTGTTTTTTCAACTAAAAAAGTGATAAGATATTGGCAGAATCCCTGTATACTTTCGGTTGTTTTTGCCAGTACCCGCCGGTATATTTCCGTCGCGGAAATACGGCGCCGCCTCTCCGGACGGTCGCGATTTCGATATCTTTTTTCAGAAAAAGAAATAAGAGCCTTCTGTTCGAAAGCTCTTACCTATCTATATATACATTATAAATAAATCGAAAGCGACTTTATTCCGCTTTTTCCCGTTCGCGTAATACGGCGATCGTCCTTTCCATGCCGCTGCGGATATCATATCGCGCGCGCCAGCCCAGCCCTTTGAGCTTTGAGCCGTCCAACCGCGCCTTGCTTGCCGTGCTGTAGCCGGAGGCTTCGACCGCATCCGGTATCTCAAAAACGACCTTCTTCCCGGCGATATCGGCGATAACCGCCGCCAGCTCCTTCATCAGAATATCCGAGCGTTCATCCGCGATATTATACGCTTCTCCGCTCTCCCCTTTGAGCATGACCGTCAGCAGACCGGAAACCGCGTCGGCAACATAGGTATAGCTGTAATACTGTGTCCCGGCGGATTTCAGCACGATATTCTCACCGGCAACGCCCTTGCGGATAAACTGGCTGATCGCCTTGGTATCGCTCATCAGCATTGTCGGACCGTAGGAGCGCGTCAGTCGGGGGATCACGACGTCGAGCCCCTTCTGCGCCTTGTACGCCTGACACAGCGCCTCGCCGCAGCGTTTGCTCTCGGGATAGCCGGCGCGCATGGTATTCGGGTTGAGATAACCGCAGTAATCCTCGTCGAAAAGCTCCGCATCTCCCCTGTTCTCGCCGTAAATCTCGTTGGAGGAAGCAAAGACGAACCGGGAGGCGCGGTGGGCAACGGCAAATTCCAGCATATGCTTCAGCCCGATGATATTCGTGGTGATGGTACCGATCGGATCGGTCGCATACTGCATCGGGTGGGTGTTGGACGCCAGATGCAGGACATAATCGACCGCGCCGATATCCTCGCGGATCAGCGGCAGGTTAATATCGCCGGAGAGAAACACCAGCCGCGGATCGCCGATCCATCGGGAAAAGCGTGACCGCGCCTTCTCCTCGTTCCGTCCCAAGGCGTATACCGTACAGCCGAGGTCCTTGGTCAGCAGAACGTCCGCCAAAAACGAGCCGACCAGACCGGTCGCCCCCGACAGCAGAACGCTCTTTCCCTTTAACTTTTCCCACGGCAGGTCGCGTCCTGCCGTATACGCCAAATCGTCCAGATAAAGCGGATTTTGATACAGATTCATCATGTTATCCTTATTTCAGCCAATTATCCTTGTCGGATTTCAGATATGCCTTGAACATTTCCAGATCATCCTTGGTGGTCAGCTTGATGTTTTTATCGGAGCCTGCCGCAAAATACAGACGCTCCCCCAGCTCGACCATCATGGTATTGGTATAGGAAGAGCCGTAGATACCGATCTCCTCCCGAAACGCCTTGCGGTATGCCCAAAGCAGCTTGCCGAAGCGGTATGCCTGGGGCGTCGAGACGCGACGGATCGTTTCGCGCGGGATATACTTGACCGTGCTGATCTCGTCGTCGATCACGAAAATCTGTTCATTATACGGCAGCGAGGTCACGGCGGCGCCGTACTGCTGCGCCTTCAGAATCACATCCGTTAAGACCGTCTCGTCCACCAGCGGACGGATCCCGTCGTGGATGATGATGATATCGTCATCCGCGCACTTGCCCTCAAGGTGATAGACGCCGTTGCGGATGGACTCCTGACCGGTCTCACCGCCGGACACCACCCATTTAAGCTTGGTGATATTAAACTGCTTTGCATATGCCCACAGGACGTCATGCCATCCGTCGATACAGACGACCTCGATCGCGTCAATCTGGGGATGCTTCTGGAAGCCCTCCAGCGTATAGAGCAGGATCGGCTTGTCATACACATTGATAAACTGCTTGGGAATATCCTGTCCCATGCGGTGGCCGGAGCCGCCGGCAATGATGATGGCGGTATTCATAGGTGAACCTCCCGTAAACGATACGCCGAACTTCCGGTGTATCCGAATAAATTGATTATACTATGTCTTCGGATATATATGGCTATTATACCATAACCGCCGGCATCTTTCAACCGTCAGATAAACGAATCCGACCGATAGAATTCCGCCGCCCCTACTGCCGCTTTCACCGAATCGCACGGAGATATGATATAAATTATACAAATATTGCATTAAGAAGCACACATTTTTCGTGATCGCCGTGCAAAGGGCTGCGTCCTCGCGACAAAAATCACCAACTCAGGCTTCCCCACAGGCAAAAATTCATACAAACTTCCCACAAAACCGGCAATTTCACCGAAAAAAGCCGCCTGCCGGGGCGGAAACATTTTATTGACAACCTCTAAAATAGTGCTATAATAATTTCGTATGTATCCTATGCGTTTTTGCGCCGATCTCCCTCGGACTGAAACGGCGTTAAAGCAGTATTTGATCGACAAATTGCAAGGAGATAACGAGTTTATATGGATGAGAAAAGACAACAAAAAGAAGAAAAAGAAATTGATCTTATCCCCTTATTGAAGGCGCTGGCATCCAGAATCTGGCTGATGCTCCTCATCGGCGTGTTATTTGCCGGAATTGCGTTCGGCGCCACCAAGGTTTTGATCAAGCCTACCTATCGCTGCGGTTTTACCGCCTACGTCAACAACGACTCCGGCTCCGATAAGCTGACACAGCAGGATATCAACGCCGGTAAACAGCTTGTTAACACCTATGTGAACATCATCAGAAGCAACACCATCCTGGACGCGGCTGCCGAATCCGCTCATCTGAACTATTCCTACAGTCAGCTCAAGGGGATGGTCTCCGCTTCCGTTCAGGGTGATACGGAAATCATCAACGTCTATGTCGAGCATCAGGATCCTCAGACGGCGTATATTCTCGCCAACGCGATCGCGCAGACAGCGCCTACCTATATGTCGCAGATCGTCGAGGGCAGCTCGATGAAGGTCATCGACTATCCCATGTACAGCGATAAGCGCTATAAGCCCGATTACATCAAATACGCGGTGCTGGGCTTCCTCGTCGGCGCGGTATTAGTCGCCGTGATCTCGATTATCCAGTATCTGACGGATGACACCGTCAAGAGCGACGCCGAGCTTGAGCCGCGCTTCTCCTACCCGATTTTGGGTATCATTCCGGATGTCAGATCCGCCGGCAACAGCAAAAACGGGAATTACTACTACCGTTACGGCAGCGACGCCGATTATGCCAAGAGTCCGAAGGAGGGGTGAGCGCTATCATGAAAAAGAAGAATAATGCACAAAAACAAACCGCACCCAAGCAGATGCTGCTCTCCTCCAAATCTCCCTTCACTATGCAGGAGGCATATAAAACGCTGAGAACCAACGTCGAATTCTCGCTGCCCGGCGGCGACTGCAAATGCATCGGCGTCACCTCGGCGAACCGAGGCGAGGGTAAGAGTACCGTTTCAATCAACCTGGCGATCTCGCTGGCACAGCTCAAAAAGCGCGTGATCCTGATTGACTGTGACCTGCGACTGCCGACCGTTATCGCGAAGCTCAACCTCAGCAACACCGACGGCTTATCCAACTACCTGTCCGGCATGATCAGCGAAATCCCGATCACGCACATCAGCAACCGCGGCTTCGATATCATCCCCTCGGGCGTAATCCCTCCCGACGCGACCACGCTGATCAACTCCGACACGATGCTCAAGCTTGTTGAACAGCTCAAGGAATCCTATGATTATATCATCATCGACTTCCCCCCTGTCAACATCGTATCGGACGCGGTTCTGATCTCCTCGAGCGTAGACGGCTATATCCTCGTGGTCAGACACGAATATTCCGAGTACCAGAAGATCACCGAGGCGATCCGCCAGATGCGCTTTGCCGACGCAAAGATCATCGGCTTCGTCTACAACGGACTGGATATCGGCAGAAAATACTATAAGAAAAACCGTTATTACAAGAACAATTACTATTATTATAAAAAGGATAAAGAGTAATTCCACCCTTCATTCGTCAAATCGCCCAGTTTTTAACTATGGTTTTTGTTAATTGTCTTGAAAGCTGATTATTCTTTATTCGCAAATTAAACAAAATATTCGTATCTTTTGTACTATTTTGTCAATATATAGGTGAAAAAAGTTTTGCCAATATTCGATTTACCTATTGACAAAAGGACAAAAATACAATATTATATTGAAGGAATTTATTAAATTGGAGATGATTACAATGAAAAAGATAATTTCCATCGCACTTGTACTCGTTATGGTATTTGCTCTGACAGCAGTAGCTGCCTCCGCTAAGGTGAGTCCGACAGGTGAGGACTATTACAGCATCACCACCGATGCTGAGGGCGCAGGTACAGCTTCTGCCGATAAGAACAAGGTTGCCAAAGACGCAACAGGCGACGATGCCAACGTAACCCTGACTGCTACCGAAAACGGCGGCTTCTTCACCAAGTGGATCATCAAAGGCGACTATACTCCTGTATCCGGTGATGTTAACTCTCCCGTTCTCGTCATCAAGCCCAAGAGCGACATCCACGCGATTGCCAGCTTCAGAGCAGACAAGGATTACCTGACCGTTACCGCTGAGGTACTGGGCGATGGTACTGCGACTGCTGAGCCTTCTAAGATTCCGGTTGGCTCCAACGGTACTTCTACCCTGACCGCTACCGACGGTAGTAAGGGCAAGTTCGTTAAGTGGGTTCTCGCTTGCGATTATGAAATCGTCAGCGGCGATCTGAACAGCAAGGTTCTGGTTATCAGACCTTCTACCGACGTTCACGCTACCGCTTACTTCACTGAGGACGGTAAGGATCACGGCGATATCACCGACAAGAACAAGGACAACACCACTTCTCCGAAGACTGCTGACGCTACTCCTTATGTAGCTACCATCGTTCTTCTGGCGATGTTCGGCGCGATGTTCGCTGTTAAGAAGATCAAGGAATAATCTGATCTGATACAATTTAACGAAGATGCGGCGGCTGATTTCAGCCGCCGCTTTTGTTATGCCTGAAACCGATATCAGGTCATGCTTATCCTGTTTCTAATAAAACGGAATAAATACCCTGTGTTAAGACTGCCGATTTCAGACAACCGCTATCCCCTACTCCTGTCTCTCAGGAATCAGAAAGTAGTAACCGGATAGCAGGGATCAGGGAACAAGACCATCCGATAGTCTTATCATATCCCTTACATCTGCATGGAAGTGGTAATCCCACTAAAGGGCGCAGTATCTCACTGATGAAGTCATCTTTTATGACAAGGGGATTTGCCACGGCTCTAAGCCTCGCAATGACTGCATATCCCTTTTTCCACAAACAAAGGCTGTTCCCGAAGGAACAGCCCTTTGCTTTATGAGATTACACAGTATTTTCTAAATGAATTCTTCTGCGAAGCTCTCCATAGCTTGACCAGCACAAGCTCTTATTCATCGGTATTCATCGGCGTATAGAACACATCCAGCATCGTGCGCAGCACATCGTCGTTTGAGACATACATCTCGGCGTTGGTGCCTTCTACGATCTTGCCCTTGAGGTTGATATACTCGATATTCTCGCTGCTGCCGAGCTTCGTCACGGCGGTAGAGGCGATATAGGTCAATCGCGTCAGATCAAGGGAAGAATCCGAATTGCTCTTGATCGCGGAGTACAGGTCGGAAACCACCGAGATATCCTTCTTTGCCGCAGAAAACACGGAGCTGAGGAAGGCTCTGATATATTGCTGCTGGCGCTCCATACGAACGTTATTGGACTCGAGCTGCGTGATATCACGCTTTCTGACGTAGATCTCAGCCTCTTTGCCATGGAGGGTGACCTCATCCCCTTCGTTGATGACACGGCCATCCTCGGGAGATTTGAAGGTCAGCTTAGAGGTCACCGTCACGCCGCCGATCGCGTCGTTCAGCGTAGTAAGTGCCTCGAGATTGATAGCAAAGTAATTCTTGCACGGTAAGCCGAAGAACAGGCGCGAAACGCTCTTGTTGGTGTTGTCGCCGCTGGTCATGGTCGTCCCGTGATAAGCATAGGAATAGGCGATCTGTCGCTTTTCGGCATTGATATAGGTTCCTTCGGCAGAGAAGATATCGACATCGGTCATCGTATCGCGCGATACGCCGAGAATCTTAGTCTCGCCGGTCTTGGCGTTGATGGTCAGGATGTAAATCGCGTCCGCCATACGCAGCTCGCTTTCTGTGCCGCTACCGTTATCAACGCCGATCATCGTCAGCGCGATGATATCATCGTTGAAGGTATAGGAAACGCCGTTATAATTCACGATTCTGCCGTATTTATCCGCCGAAATAATCTGAGAACCCGAGGAGTCGGCGGTCGGCATGACGACCTCCATTCCCTCGTTGTTGTGCATTTTGCGACGGCCCATCTCATTCATGACAAAGAAGGTGCCGACAATTCCGACAACCAACGCCAAAATCACACACAGGATCGCGATCGCAATCCGTTTGCCGTGGCGCTTCTTGCGCTTCGGCTTATGCCCTTGTGACGCGTCACTTCCGTCATCATGAGCCTTCACATCGGAAGTATCAATATCGACTTTTCTGATTCGAATCGGGGCGGGCGCGTCGCCGGACTTTGCGACAGTTGCCGTAACAACAGCTTCGGCTTGCGGTTCGGGCGGAGCGGCTTGATCGGCGCTCTTGTCAGGCGCTTGTTCCGGCGCTTGATTGGCTGTCGGTACCGGTTCTGCTCCGTCTTTCTTCTCTGCTTCGGGCTTCTTCGGTTCGGGCTTTTTCGGCTTCGACTGTACCGTTTCGGGCTTTCCCTGTTCGGCGATCGGTTCAGGCTGTTCCGTTGCCTCGGGCGCGTCGTCCTTCGGTTCCTCCGCCGCCTGAGCCGCCATAGCCGCCACAACAGCCTTCGCTGCTGTTGCCTCGGGCTCAACGGCGTCAGGAGTATGATCACCGGGTTCTGCGGCGATCTCTTCGCGTTCGGAAGCTCGCGCCGCCTGAACGCCTTCCTTCACCTTGCTGACCGCTGTTTCGGCGGCAGCTTGTGTCGACTGAACGCTCGGTTCGGGATCGGTCATCACCACTTGGGAAGCATATTTTTTCTTTCTCCCGCCCAGTGGGCTAACGCCATAAAAGAAATCGTCCGTCCCGCTGTTCGAGGGAGACTGTTTCACTTCCGGTTCTGTTTTCGTCGGTTTTCTGTTTTCGGGACGATTCTTTCGTTTCACATGACGAGGACGGTAATCGGGATTATCTTTCCTGCTCATTGGCTAAAACCCCCTGTACTAAATATCTGGTATTTGCAGCGCCGTTGGTGCAGGTGCTGAGAACAAGAATACGGTTATCCGTCGTCAGTTCTACGCCTTCCCGGACGTTGGCATCCAGCGAATACGGATGCAGCGTGGATTCTAAATACGCGCGGAAGGATTCCTTGCTGTTGAAGAAGTTTGAATTGAGGATATGACGATCGTCAAAGGTATAAGCTGAATAGATCAGATAGGTATAAACCTTGTCCTTCGTCAGGATAAACGCGGTATTATTCTTCGCAAAGAAATCGGGGTTCTCAAAATCATGGAGCGTCGCGAACATAGAGCCGTTGAGCATATTATGTCCGTACAGCACCGTGACCGGATCGTGGAAGTCGGGATGATTCTGCAGCTCCGAGAAGATCGTACCCGAGAACTGGTACTGGCGATAGATGTTGTGCTCGAGATAAAAGGTATCATCGCCGTCGGTGATATTGCGCACAACAGGATAATCGACCTTGGTGTTCGGGATATAGATCCAGGCGTAAATATCCTTGTTGACCGACTGTAATTCGTCAAAATCAACGTTAAAATCGCCGAGCTCGGCGAGCTTGAAGCCAAAATCGCCGGCTACCACGGTTTCTGCTGCGGTCTCAGCCACTGTTTCCGTCGCTGCTGGCGCTGTCTCCGGTACGGTCTCCGCCTGTGTCGGGGTGAAGTCCGCGCGCTTAATATCCGAATCCGCAAAAGGATTCAGCATAAAAACCACGCCGGCGACCACGATCAGCAAGCAGAACACCAGAACTATAATCCAAATAATCTTTTTCTTTTTCATATCATTCACCGTCCAAAACGCGGTTAACTTCAAAATACGAGGTAAACGCTGATTCATCATCGTTGTCATTCACGCAAACAGAGATCGGGTTTGATCGGAGCTTTGGCTAATACTAATCCTTAATAAAAACCTTTATCATCTATTGCGGTAAATTCCGCATAGCTTTGTTGAGCTCCTTGACATACGACAGTATGCCTGCGTCACTCGCCTCGCTCTGCGAAATTTATCACTAATA
>CADBUN010000122.1 GCA_902797825.1 uncultured Ruminococcus sp.
CCCCAGTTATAGACATTGACCTCGCCCTGATATCCACCGTCAGCGGACGCTTCCTCGCGCCCGTCGTCCTCGCCGTCATCCGCGGCGGCGGAGCACACGGAAAGCAGGAGCACCGAACAAAGCATCAGCAGGGTTAGGAGAACAGACAAAAACCTTTTCATCGCGCCGCCTCCTTACTCTTCTTCAAAGAAGCGAAGTTCGAGATGATCAGAATCACGACCACCACGATAAACAGCAGCGCCGAAAGCGCATTCGCCTTGGGGTTGATACGCTGATGCGTCATGGTATAAATCTGGATCGGCAGCGTCTGAAAACGCGAGCCGCGGGTAAAGTAGGTGATGACAAAATCATCCAGCGAATAGGTAAAGCTGATGAGGAAGCCCGAGAGGATACCCGGCAGCAGCTCATGCAGCACCACCTTGAAGAACGCCTGTACCGGCGAGCATCCCAAATCAAGCGCCGCCTCATAGAGAGACGAATCCATCTGTCGGATACGGGGCGTGACGTTGAGGATCACATACGGCGTACAGAAGCCGATATGCGCCAGCAGCACCGTCCAGAAGCCCATCTCAAAGCCCATCATCACGCCGGCGAAGCTGAACAGCAGCATCAGCGATACACCCGTGACGATCTCAGGGTTGATGATCGGGATATTGGACACATTCTGTAAGGCGGAGCGCATCCCGCCCTTGAAGTTATAGATACCGATCGCGGCAAGGGTGCCGAGAATGGTGGCGATCACCGAGGCGAGGATCGCGACAATCAGCGTGTTATACAGGCTGCCCATGATTTGGGCGTCGTTGAACAGCGCGGTGTACCATTTGAGGGTAAAGCCCTTCCAGACGGAGGTCTTGCCGTCGTTGAAGGAATAGGCGATCAGATAGATGATCGGCAGGTACAAAAACGCCATGATGATAATAAGATAGATTTTCGATCTGAGCTTTTTCATCCGTTCACCGCCTCCTTATCGCCGAAGCGGTTCATAAAGACGAGGAAGCCGAGGATAACCACCATCAGCACCACGGCAATCGCCGAGCCGGTGTTGTGATCGCTCTGGAACACGCGCTCGATGACGTCGCCGATCATGAACTGGGTACCGCCCAGATACTGGGCGACGAGGAAGGTGGAGGCGGTCGGCACGAACACCATCGTCACGCCGGAGATGATCCCCGGTACGGAAAGGGGAAGGATCACCTTGCGGAATACATAAAAGCCGTTGCAGCCCAGATCCTGAGCCGCCTCGATCAGCGAAGAGTCGATCTTGCCCATCACCGCGTGCAGGGGCAGGATCATAAACGGCAGGAATTCATATACCATACCGACGATGACCGCGCCGGAGTTGCCGATCAGCGTCACGTCGACGCCGAACGTCTTTAGTATCATATCGAGGGGACCGTAATTTTGCAGGATCAGCACCCACGCGTAAATCCGCAGCAGGAAGTTCATCCACATCGGTACCATCAGGAACATCACGATCATGCTTTGACCGCGCTCGGAACAGCGCGAGATCGAGAACGCCAGCGGATACGCCAGCACCAGGCAGATGAGCGTGGAGATCAGCGCGATCCACAGCGAATACAGAAAGACCTCGCTGTATACAGAGGCGTTTCGGAAAGGTTCCAGGGAG
The DNA here is from genome assembly GCA_902797825.1 of uncultured Ruminococcus sp. Lineage (GTDB taxonomy): Bacteria > Bacillota > Clostridia > Oscillospirales > Acutalibacteraceae > Ruminococcoides. The sequence goes on from CADBUN010000122.1 coordinate 1,628, forward strand.
AAATGCCCCTTCGAATCGGTAAAGGCATAATAGAACACCATCACCAGCGGAACGATGGTAAACACCAGCATCCAGCCGATATACGGTATCGCCGGGCGTTTACTTTTCATCGGCGGATACCTCGCTGATCTCGGCTTTTTTGAAATCGAAGCAGAGCGGTACGTAGGTCGCTACCTGCTCGTCGATATCGCTCTGCATGATCCACTTGCGCTCGTCGCTCTCGAGGATGATCTCGTTGTGTTCACCCTTCCAGATGACCGACTCGATATACACCTCGTCCAGATGACCGACGCCGTCGCCGGCGATATACAGCGCGTCGGGCGGCAGGCAGATCTTGATCCGCTTTCCCTCCTCATAGAAGGTATCGGGGATCGTGACCTCGACGCCCTCGAGTCGGATGGTGGTGGTATTATTTTCTTTATCAGAATAATAAACCTCTGTGGTAATGTCGTTGGTGGGGTTCAGGAACATTTTTTCCATAATATGGATGTTGAAGGGATCGACGCGTATGCCGATCTTCTCCCCCACCTTCTGTGATACGGTCGAGTGAATCAGCCACAGGCAGTTTTGACAGCGCACGGAGATCTCGAAATGAACGCCCTTGAAGATCACGTCCTCGACGACGCCGTTGAGCTTCGCCTGATCGGGCGCGACCACCTCGACGTCCTCGGGACGGATGACAACATCCACCGGCTGGTTTTTCTCGAAGCCCTTGTCCACACAGTCGAGCTCTGCGCCGAGCAGCCGCACCTTACAGTCCTCGAGCATGATGCCGTTGATGATATTCGCTTCCCCGATGAAGTCGGCGACAAAGGCGTTGGCAGGCTCGTTATAGATATCCTCGGGCGTACCGATCTGGGCGATCACGCCGTTGTTCATGACGCAGACGCGATCGCTCATCGTCAGCGCCTCCTCCTGGTCGTGAGTCACGTAAACAAAGGTTTTTTGGGTTTTTTGTTGAAGCTGTTTTAATTCAATCTGCATATCCTTTCTCAGCTTCAAGTCGAGCGCGCCGAGCGGCTCATCGAGCAGGACGACCTTCGGATCGCATACCAGCGCGCGTGCGATCGCGACGCGCTGCTGCTGACCGCCGGAAAGCGCGCGTACCGGGCGCTTTTCGTAGCCCTTCAGGTCTACGACGGCGAGCATCTGCTTCACCTTTTGCTCGATTTCGGATTTTGACATCTTCTTCAGCTTCAAGCCGAAGGCGACGTTGTCAAACACATTCAGATGAGGGAACAGCGCATACTTCTGAAACACCGTGTTGACGCTGCGTTTATGGGGCGGTACGTCGTTGATCTTTTCGCCCTCAAAGTACACCTCTCCGCTCTGCGGCATTTCAAAGCCGGCAATCACGCGAAGAGTCGTCGTCTTACCACAGCCGGACGGACCGAGCAGGGTAATAAACTCCTTATCGTAAATGTCGAGGCTGATATTGTTTAATATCACCTCATTCGAATACTTGAAATTGATATCCTTCAAGGATACGACTGCATTTTGCTTCAACTATCTAACCTCCTTGGTTTAGAGCCTCCGTTATGCCGGCAAAGGGAATCCGCTCACTTTCCTCGAGGGGAAGGCTCGGCACAGCTTCGCCGAGGGGCTCTACCGCTTTTGCGCTTTACCACAGTATAAGGGTATACGCGTATAATTAACAATTATATCTGTACCGTCCCCCTTTGTCAACAAAATAAACCGAAAAAAAACCGTGAAATATTCACTAAATTCATTGTTGTTTTTTGGCGATATCCAGTATCCTGCTATATTGACATTTCCTGTGAAACAGATATAATTAAAGTAACTGTGTAATCGCTAATTCCCTCTGTTCATTACACAGGGAAAAGGAGAATGAAAATGTTCCAGATTTTTAAAGAGCATCAGGGCTTCGGCAAGCAGATCATGCTGCTGGCGAAAAACGAGCTCATCAAAAAATACAAGGGCGCGGTCATCGGACCGCTGTGGTCGGTGGTCAAGCCGCTGTTCACCCTTTTTGTGTACTGGTTCGCGTTTGAAATCGGTCTCAAAAGCGCCGGTAATGTCAAGGTCATCTTCCCGGAGCTGGGCAAGGCGGGCGGCACCTTTGAATACAGCCGCTTTCTGTTTATGCTGATCGGCTTCATCCCCTGGTTCTTCATCAACGAAAGCATCGTTCAGGGCGCCAAGTCCATCCGCGAAAACCGCCAGTTCGTCAACAAGGTCAGCTTCCCCGTATCCACCATCATGACCTACACCTCGGTCGCGCGGCTGTATGTGCACATCTTCCTGCTCGGACTGATGTACCTGTACGTCACCTTTGTCGGCGGCACCTACAAGCTCCCCGGCATGAAAGAAGCCGTCACGAGCGGTATCACCCCGAGTATCTACAATTTACAGATCCTCTTCTACATGCCGCTGATGTTCATCTTCTTCCTCGTGCTGTCATGGTCGACGGCGCCGATGTCGGCGTTCTCGCGCGAC
>CADBUN010000123.1 GCA_902797825.1 uncultured Ruminococcus sp.
ACCGAGTATGAGCTGATCCCCGAGGAGTGGGGCGGCGACACGCCCTGCGTGCCCGTATCCGCCAAGACCGGTATGGGTATCGACGACTTGCTCGAGATGGTGCTGCTGGTCGCCGATATGAAGGAGCTCAAGGCGAACCCCGACCGCGCCGCCAAGGGTACGGTCATCGAGGCGCGTCTGGATAAGGGCAGAGGTCCCGTGGCTTCGATCCTCGTACAGAACGGTACCCTGCATACCGGCGACGTTGTCGTAGCCGGTACGGCGGTCGGTCACGTCCGCGCAATGACCGACGATAAGGGCGTCCGCGTGACGTCGGCAGGTCCCTCGATCCCGGTCGAGATCACCGGTCTCGATGATGTTCCGGCAGGCGGCGATACCTTCAACGCCGTTACCGACGAGCGTCTGGCGCGCGAGCTGGTCGAACAGCGCCGCCATGAGAAGAAGGAAGCCGAGTTCAACGCCCGTACCAAGGTCACCCTCGACAACCTCTTCGACCAGATGAAGATGGGCGAGGTCAAGGAGCTCAAGATCATCGTCAAGGCGGACGTCCAGGGCTCCGTCGAGGCGGTGCGCCAGAGCCTCGAGAAGCTCTCGAACGACGAGGTGCGCGTTAACATCATCCACGGCGCGGCAGGCGCGGTTAACGAGTCCGACGTGATGCTGGCGAACGCCTCCAACGCGATCATCGTCGGCTTCAACGTGCGTCCCGACGCCACCGCTCAGGCTAACGCCGAGCGCGACGGCGTGGATATGCGGATGTACCGCGTCATCTACGATTGTATCGAAGAGATCGAGAGCGCGATGAAGGGTATGCTCGCGCCCAAGACGCGCGAGGTAATCCTCGGCACCGCCGAGGTGCGCAACGTCATCCGCATCAAGTCGGTCGGCAACATCGGCGGCTGTTATGTCAAGAGCGGCAAGATCCAGCGCGGCGCCGGCGTGCGCGTCGTCCGCGACGGTATCATTATTGCCGACGACACCATCGGTTCTCTCCAGCGCTTCAAGGACAGCGTCAAGGAGGTCTCCGAGGGCTACGAGTGCGGTATCGGTCTGGAAAAATATAACGATATCAAGGAAGGCGATATCTTCGAGGTGTTTACCATCGAAGAGTACCGCGAGGACTGATATACTGAGAAAAATACTTATTATGCCGCTCGGCACCTTCCCCTCAAGGGGAAGGCTTAAGAGGTAATACTATGGCAAATCATAAATTAGGCAGAACAACAGAGGATATTAAGCGCGAGCTTACGGCGATCTTCCGCGGACTCAAGGATCCGAGGGTGAACGCGTGCTTTCTGTCCATCGTGCGCGTCGAGGTTACCAACGACCTGAGCTATTGTACGGTCTACGTCAGCGCGCTCGAAGGGCTCGACGCCGCCAAGTCGGCTGTCAAGGGGCTCAAAAGCGCTTCGGGCTTCATCCGCCGCGAGCTGGGGCACAGGCTCCGCCTGCGCCATGTGCCGGAGCTGATCTTTACCCCGACCGATTCGATCGCGTACAGCGCCGAGATATCCCGTATCTTAAACAGCCTGGACATTCCGAAGGATGAGGAGGACTCTGATGAGGGAGATAACGCTTAACGAGGTCGCCTCGCTGTTGAAGGAACATGATGAATTCAAAATTCTGACGCACAGCTATCCCGACGGCGACTGCCTCGGGAGCGGCTACGCGCTGGCGTTCATCCTGCGCAAGCTGGGCAAGAAGGCGAACGTCGCCGTAGACGGCAAGCTGCCCTCCAAGTTTACTTATCTGACCGCGCGTTATGAGGAACAGGACTTCACCCCCTCATATATCGTCAGCGTTGACGTCGCGGCGCCGGCGCTGCTGGGCAAGAGCGTGCTCGAGGGCGTGGATCATATCGACCTGTGTATCGACCATCACCTGACCAACTCGCTCGAGGCGGAGCATCGCTACGTAGACGGCAAGGCGGCAGCGGCGGCTGAGATCATCTATCAGCTGCTCGAGCTGCTCGGCGTCGAGCTGGACGCCGATATCGCCGGGGGTATCTATACCGGTATCTCTACCGATACGGGCTGCTTCTGTTATACCAACACCACCCCCCGGACGCATCAGATCGCGGCGCAGGTGATGCCGCACTGTGACTGGCAGGCGATCAATCATATCAATTTTGTGCTCAAAACACGCGCGAAGCTGAAGATGGAGCGCATGATCTATGATACGATGGAGTTCTACGCCGGCGGCAAATGCGCGATCATCTATACCACCCTCGCGATGTGCGAGGCGCTGGGCGCCGGCGATGACGAGATGGAGGGGCTCGCTAACATTCCGCGCCGGATCGAGGGCGTAAAGATCGGGATCACCATGCGCGAAAAGGCGGGCGGTATCTTCAAGATTTCCGTCCGTACCAACGACGGACTCGACGCCGCGGCGTTTTGTCAGCGGTTCGGCGGCGGCGGTCATCCGGCGGCGTCCGGCTGTTCGATCGAGGGCGATCTGGCGACGGTGAAGAAGAAGCTGATCGACGCGGTTGAGGAAATACTCTGATGGACGGCGTGATCCTGATTCGGAAAGAAAAGGCATATACCTCCTTCGACGTCGTCGCGGTTGTGCGCCGATTGACGGGACAGCGCAAGGTCGGTCATACCGGTACGCTCGATCCCAACGCCACCGGCGTGCTGCCGGTGCTGCTCGGTACCGCGACCAAGGCGCAGGATATCATCCCCTGCCGCGATAAAAAGTATCTGGCGGATTTCAAGCTCGGCGTCGCGACCGACACCCTCGATATCTGGGGGACGGTCACCGAAGAAAAACCAGCCCGCGTCAGTAAGGATGAGATAGAAAAAGCCCTGCGGGGTTTTCGGGGCGAGATCGAGCAGGTGCCGCCGATGTATTCTGCCGTCAGCGTAGACGGCAAGCGCCTTTACCGTTATGCCCGAGAGGGCAAGACCGTCGAGCGTCCGACGCGCTCGGTCACCGTCTATTCGCTGGCGCTGCAAGCGTTCGATGAAGCGACACAGACCGGCAGGCTCGATATTCACTGCTCGGGCGGCACCTACGTCCGCACCCTGATCGACGATCTGGCGCGGTCGCTCGGCACCGTCGGCGTGATGACCGACCTTTTGCGGTATGAGGCGTGCGGCTATCCGCTCGACGACTGCATGACGCTCGATGAGCTGAAGGGAGCGATCGAGCGCGGCGACACCGGCTATTTGCACAGCGTCGAGAGTATTTTTATGACGTATGACGCGCTGGAGGTCAGCGATAAACAGGCGAACCGCTTCCAAAACGGCAATCCGCTGGAACTCGCGCGTACCGCGCTGCGCGATCATGCCGGGGATCAAAAAATCGTCCGCGTCAGGGACAGACAGGGCAGCTTCCTGTCTCTCGGTATCACGGACGGCGAAGCTTTAAAGGTTTATAAGCATTTTTAGGATATATTCAAAGCAGTCATTGCGAGGGGCTTTAGCCCCGTGGCAATCTCAACCGATAAAAAGGATAAAAAACCCCGCGGCTTGCCGCGTCAAAGCCCGTAGGATTCATCCTCTCAGGCGATACGCGAGGATAACGTGTCCGGTGGACACTTTCGTGCCGGCACCGGGGAAGTTTATTGAGGAATTGATTATCATGAAAAGTATCACAATCGGAGAAAAAACAATCCTCCGTCTGGATAAGGGCGACGAGCTTTTCAGCGCCCTGACGGAGAAATGGACAGCAATTTTTGAACAAGACGGCGCTTGCTTCGGCACCGTCGAGGGGATCGGCGGCTGCGACGAAGTCGAGGTCGGTATCTTCGATCCCGTCGCCAAGCGCTATGTCGTCCACAAGCGCGAGGGGATGCTGGAGCTGGTATCGCTCAACGGCAACCTCACCGAGATGGACGGCAAGCCGTTCTTTCACCTGCACGCCGTCTTTGCCTATCATGACGAGGACGGCAAGCCGCAGACGCTTTCGGGACATTTGCTGAAAGCGCATATCGGGCTGACCGCCGAGATCGTAATCACCCGGATCGACGCGAGGGTAACGCGCCGCTTCGACGAGCCGCTCGGCATCCGCACATGGGAATTTCATGAAGCATGAAGAAAACCGCAGGACATCCTGCGGTTTTTTAGTGGACAGTGGCATTGTAGGGACGACCAGTGGTCGTCCGCATGGCAGGAACGCTTCCGTTCGATCCTGCGCTTTCGATCACGACAACGTTACCGGCGGCAATTAGTAGGGACGACCAGTGGTCGTCCGCATGGCAGGAACGCTTCCGTTCGATCCTGCGCTTTCGATCACGACAACCTTACCGGCGGCAAGTGGTCAACAGAATCACTTCAAGCTTTCATCCACGGGATAGGACGTCAAAAAGCGCACAGAGCGCTCGATGGCGTCCTTGCTGTTTTTATAGTCGCCGCCGGCGTTGCGATAATCGAACATCGTCGTGAAGTGCGTCACGTCGTCATACAGCGTGTCCATATAGCCCTTCGAGAGCTTGTTGGTCGCTTCAAAGAACGCCTGCGCGTTTTGCTTGTCCATCGCCCTCTTGTTGAAGCTCGAGGTGATCAGCGCGTAGTGCTCCAGACAGATGAAATCCTGCGCGGCATACTGTCTGCGAAATTCGCTGTCGGCGCCGAACTGGACGTAGACGGTGCTCAGCAGGTGCAGGATATCGCGCTCGATGCGGTCACAGACATAGCAGCTATGGGCGTTTTCGCGGATGGCGGCGAGCATCTTCTTGTCCGGGGCGTCGGTGTTCTTCTTCGGGAAAATCTTTTTCCTCAGCTCGTCGATATGCGTTTGCAGCAGCAGCGCGTTCGACAGCCGCGGACCGTTGTTGACCATCATCGAAAAGTGCCGGTGACAAAAGCCGGTCTTGTTGGTCTGTACGCGCACGTCGGGCGCCATCATCGCGGCGCCGGTGATGTATTCGGTATACTGTTCCTCGAGCATACGGTACATCCGACAGATCGGACAGCCCTCGGTTTCTTCAAAAATCTCGGTGATCGGGATGGTGGTGATATTCGGCTTCATGGGAACCTCCTGTCTCAATGAAAGTGTATGGGTGGGGGTGAGGGGCAAAATATTTAAAATAATTATAGCATATTGTCGCGGAATATGGTATACTGTTTTTGGATTTTTTCGGTAATTTGCCCCCAATGCCCGAGGGGCGAGCCTTATCGTTAGGAGGACAACATGAACATACTCTATATTCTCGCGATCCTGTCGCTGCTGGTATTCACGGTTTCGAGCATTCTCAAGGAGCGGAAGTATACCAAAATCACGCGCCTGATCTCCTGCGGCGCCGCGGTGGTTCTGTCGCTGGTGACGGCGATCGCCGCGCCCTATCTGCGCGCGGTCTCGATCGGCACGGCGGCGGTGACGGTGCTCAGCTTCGGGCTGAGCGTCCTTGCCGCGCGGCTCGGGCGGGACGGCGTCAGGCGCTTTGTCGCTTATATGGCAAAGGCGATGCTGGTCGTCGTGCTGCTCGAAGCGGTCTGCTTTAATTTCAACTGCTTCCACCTGTGGAAGGGCGGCTATGAAAAGACCGCGCCGGATCTGAACCAAGCGGTCGTGACCGGTATGACGCGGACAGGCGGCGGTTATCGCTCGACCGGCGCTTCGGCGACTGTCGAATTCCCAAATCTCGATCAAAAGGTCGGGACGATCCGCCTCGATATCAGCGGCAGCCTGAATAAAACCGAGTATACCGTCGATTTTGCCGACGAGACCAACGCCTCTTACTATCTGCGCACGGGGCTGGTCAGCGGCACGGCGTTCAACGAGATCGAGCAGACCAAGACGATCGTCTGTGATTTTTCGGGCAAGGTCAGTAAGCTGCGCATCAACTTTACCGGCCCCGAGAATAATATCGTTACCTTGAACGGTATCTCGCTGAACGAGGATTATCTCTCCCATTTCTCGATCCTGCGCTTTGGCTTGATCCTGCTGGGGATCGCCTTTGTGTGGCTGTTCAAGCGCAGCGTTCGCTTCCGCGCGCCGCTGGGCGATCAGCTCACGGTCACCAAGCGCGTCACCGCGGTCGTGGTGATCGCGGCGGTAGCGGTCTCGCTGCTGCTGTCCTCCGTGGGGCTGCATCCCAAGACCGATTTCAACGGTACCTCCGGCAACCAGATTACCCAGGAGCTGGTGGACGCCTTTGAGGCAGGGCAGGTCTCGCTCAAGGAGCAGCCCGGCGCCGATCTTCTGAATATGGAGAACCCCTACGACTGGTCGGCGCGCACGGAGCAGGGCGTGAACCCCAAGTGGGACCATGTCCTGTATAACGGTAAGTATTATTCCTACTACGGCGTCGGACCGGTGATCCTGCTGTACCTGCCGTATCACCTGATCACGGGGCACTATCTCGCCGGTCTGCCGGGCGTGGTGATCTTCAACACGCTGGCGCTGATCTTCCTCGGCATGACCTTCTACCTGCTGATGAAGAAGCTCTTCAAGGATATTCCGCTGTCGATGTATACCGCGGCGCTGCTGATGATCTATGCCTCCTGCGGCGTGTGGTACTGCACCGTGATGGCGAATTTCTATGAAATCGCCCAAAGCTCCGGCTTCTGCTTTACGATTCTGGGCGCCTACTTCCTGCTGTCGTCCAACGTGATCGGTGATGACGGCGACGCCCTGCGACCTTCGCGCGCGGCGCTGTCGTCTCTGTTCCTCGCGATCGCCGTGACCTGTCGTCCTACGACCGCGATCTGGTGTGTTGTCGCGGTGGCGTTTATCGTCGCCGGCGTACTGAAGCTCAGACGCACCAAAAGCGAGAAGAAGGCTTATGTCCGCTACCTGCTTGCGGCGCTGGTGCCCTTCGTGGTGATCGGCGGCGCGCAGATGCTCTATAACCATGCGCGCTTCGGCTCCTTTACCGATTTCGGTATCGCCTATTCGCTGACCATCAACGACTTTACCCATACCGAGTTCCATACCCAGCTTTCGGCGATCGGCTTCTTCGATTACCTGCTCGCGCCGCCGTCCTTCTCGGGACAGTTCCCCTATGTTCAGACGACGCTCTCGAAGCTTGGGGTGAACGGCTACTACTTTGAGGCGACCAACAACGGCGCCGGGCTGCTGTATCGCGCCCTGCCGACCTTCTTCCTCTTCGGCGCGCCGTTCGCGCTGAAATATGTGGAAAAGGAGAAGCGCGTCCGTACCGCGGTGCTGTTCAGCGCGGTGGCGTTCGTCGCGCCGTTCATCATCATCGCCTCGATCTGGGAGAGCGGCTACGGCACGCGTTATATGATGGATTTTGCGTGGCAGATGCTTGCCTGCGCCTTCCTCGTGATGTTCCTGTATTACCGACAGCTTAAGAGCGGCGAGAGCAAGCGCATCTATGAGCATTTGATGCTGATCGCGCTGTTCGCCTGCCTGTTTGTCAACATGGGGCTGGTCTACGCCTACTGGTATCCCGGTCCGTATACGACCGGCGCCGAGACCGCGTTCGTCCGCTTCGGGCGGATGTTCTCGATGTTCAACACGTAAGGCACGGGGAAATGTTTACAAATTGCGGTTGAATTTCGCCTTTGACTGTGCTATAGTAAATGCCTGATGATCCGATCACTGATAGAAGGTGGATAAATGAAGAAAGAAACAAAACGTAAGCTCACCGAATGGCTGATCTCGCTCGGGATTACCCTGCTGATGCTCGGGCTGGTGGTCGCGGGACTGTACTGGTATATGAGCGTCACCCATATGGAGCTGGATATGAAAACCGTGTGGATCGGAAACGCCATCGGCGGCTTCTTCATGCTGCTGATCGTGCATCATTTCGTCAAGGCTCCGAAGAAAGAACCATAATCATGTTGACCGAAAGCGCTTCTGTAAAGAGGCGCTTTTTGCTTAGACAGAGATGATAGTAGGGACGACCGGTGGTCGTCCGCACGGCAGAAGCGCTTCCGTCCGATCTTGTGCTTTCGATCAGCGGTCAGAATATCAATCGTCATTGCGAGGGGCGCAACCGATGCTTGCACCGGGGTACGTATATTTTTTCAAATTAATGAAACCAAAACGGCTTTTGATGTGTGTAATAAGTGAAGGGGGGAACACAATGGGCGCCAAGCAAGGTGACAGGCTGTACGCGCAGCTCAGCTACGAACAGGTTGTGCGTCAGTATGCCCAAAGCGTTTCCTCCGTCTGTATGATACGGCTGCAAAACTGGGCGGACGCCGAGGATTGCTTCCAGAACACCTTCATCAAGCTGTTCCGAAAATCCCCCGATTTCAAGGATCAAAACCACCTCAGGGCGTGGCTGCTGAGGGTAGCGATCAACGAGTGTAAGAACTATATCCGCGATAACCGCCGGCACCTGTCCCTCGATACGGCGCTCGAGCTTCCCGCCCCCTGTGCCGAGGATGACGCCGACCTCTCGTGGGCTTTGATGAAGCTCGCGCCCGACTATCGCGACGTGGTCTATCTCTACTATGTCGAACAGATGAAGGTCAGGGAGATTGCCGACATCCTCGGCAAAAATCAAAATACGGTCAAGACGCTTTTGTCCCGCGGCAGAGAGAAGCTCAGGCAAATTTACGGAGGTGACGGCAGATGAAAGAATTCAACTTCAATACCCTGCGCGATCTCCCCGTCCCCGAGCGCTGGATCGAAAACGCCCTCTCTATCCCCGAACGGGAGGAAGCGCCGGTCGTCGTTCCGTTTTGGAAGAAGCCGCGCTTCATCGCGACGGCGGCGAGCCTGCTGTTGGTCACCGCGCTGAGTATCGCGCTGTTCCTCTCGATGGGCGGCAAGTCCCCCGTACCCGTCAAGCCCGATTCTAAGCCCTCCGCCACCGAGATCATATGGTCAACAAACGCCGGCGGCGAGACCGTCGCGACCGAGGTTGTCCCCGCGGACGGACAGGATCAACCCCGGCCGACCGAGCCGAAGTCCGCGCTTCAAAGGCTGATCGACCGTGCCTTTGGCGCGGCTGACAGCACCGCGCCCACTGAACGCGCCGACAGAAGCGGCAGGACGCGTCCGACTTCTCATACCGCCCCCACCGAACGCGGCAGGGCGAATTCTCCGGCAAAGCCCGCGCCGACCGAAGGCGGCAAGCCTGCCGTCATCCCGACCGCGCCGCGGCAGGGCGAAGTAACCGAGCCGCCCGTCACTCCGACCGAGCCGCCCGCGCCGACCGAGGCGATCAAGCCGACCGAGCGGCAGCCGTATGAGCCGCAGGAGCCGCCTACCGCAACGCCGTGGAACCCCTCTTATCCGTCGGAAGCGCCGACGGAGGCGACGGGCGAACAGCCGACAGGACCGCCGCAGCCGGTTCAACCCTCTCAAAAGAGAAGGGTACTTTACGTGAGTATTCCGCAGGAAGCGGTTCCCTCTGACGGCGTGATCTATTGCAGCCTGACGGTTGACGGCGAGGTGCTGGGCGATGAGGATCGGTATGCCGAAGCGCGCCGGATGACCTTCCTTGCCTACGGCACCAAATATACGTATTATTATGTCATCAGCGATTATGTCACGATCCCTGCCGCGGCGGAAGGAAAAACCGCGACCTATGAGGTCTATGACCGCGGCGGCAAGCGATTACAATCAGGCAGCTATCAGCTGCGATAAAGGAGGAGAAACCATGAAAAAAGCAGTATGTATCCTACTGGCGGCTTTGACGCTCATGTTGGCGGCGACCGCGACCGTCAACGCCGAGGTTATCAACAAGTCCGCGATGAAATTCGTACAGGAGGCGGTCGAGGCGGCGCAGGCGGCGTCCGCAACGCCGATCAAGACCAACCGCCTGTATCTCAAGATGCCGTCGTCCTGGTACAGCGATTACGGCGTCTATCAGGGCAAGTATTATGCTTCGGTCTACTGGTGGGAGGCTGCCGCCGCGCCGGAGGAATTCCCGGGCTACCGGATGATGATCGACGATTATGCTCAGGGCGTTTACTACGCCGATCTTCCCGCGGATGTCCACACTGTTATCTGGGGCAACGGCTTCAGCGCCCTGCAGTCGGAGCGCGGCACACAGAAGGATCGGGAGCTTGCCTATACCGCCGACGTGAATATCGAGGGCGCGCTTGAAGGCGATTATGATTCGCTCCCCGAGGGAACGGCCGATCCGTTCTCCTTTGACGGCTATATCTATGTGGTTGACGGCGGCGATCCGCAGGTGATAAGCGAGTTTTCGGGAAGGACGTACTATCCCGGCAGCTGGTACGCCTATTACGGCGGCGGCTGCTACGGCAGCTATGCGCAGGACAGCGATCACTTTACCTCTGTCGCCGATAACTGTCTGAATCCCGACCACTTTGACGCACAGGGCAACCATATCGGCGGCGCGCATCTCACCGCGCCCGAGGCGCCCGACGATCCGCCGACCAACCCCGCGCTCAACGGCTATTATATCGTGAACGGTCGGGAGCCCGGCGTGATCCGCTCCGAAAATAAGCTCTATCCCTCCTCGAAGGACGGCGAGTATTACAAGAGCGTCTCGATCAGCCGCGATTACCGCTTCCGCATCGTATATTTCGAGGACGGAAAGCAGCTCGACGAACTGACGCGGTATCCCGAATGGGGCTGGTATAACGCGAACGGCGAGCTGGATGATGCCCTCTCCGGACATGATTATACCCTCTATTTCTACCCCGATGAAACCGGCGGTTCTGCGATCGTGCTCTCGGAGCCCCGGGATTATCCGATTGAAAACCCGACCGAAGCGCCGACCGAAGCGCCGACCGAAGCGCCGACCGAAGCTCCCGACGGCGAGCGGTATCAGGCGCGGCTGAAGGAGCAATACAATCTCGATGATTTTGACTTTGAATCCGGTCGCGACGGTCTGGCGTATTACAAGGAGCTGACCTATCACCATGACAGCAGCGGCGAGGTCGATTGGGCATTGGTCTACTGTTACACCAATTATATGAACCCGATGGAGATGACCGCCGTGATCGGCAACCGCGTGGTTCATCAGGGAAGCTGGGCGAATCCCTTCTGCACCGGCTACGGCGTGTACGACGTCAAAAACGACCGCTTCCTCGACGCGGTGTATGCCGCCGCACAGGGCATCGACGAATTCGCTCAGGTCTTTGACGAGGTCGGCGCCGGCAGGCGGATCGGCGACCTTGACCGCGACGACGCCGTGACGATCATCGACGCGACGCTGATCCAGCGCTGTGAGGCGAATATCTGTGATTATCCCGCGGATGACGAGTTCCGCGTCACCGCCGATTTCGGCAGAAGCGTCCATTATTATTCCGACTTCGATCAGGACGGCGAGCGCAGCATCCTCGACGCGACGAGGATCCAGCGCTATCTGGTGAAGTAATCGTCCCAATCCTGTGTAACATTTTCGACACAAACCAAAGGCGTCCGATCGCTCGGACGCCTTTTCTTTATCATAAAGGGAAAACACGCACGCGTGTCTACTTGATTTTTCTTGCCTCGATATAATAGCGCTTATCCTTCGCGTGCCCCATCGAGAAGGTCTTGCGCGGCAGGCTGCCGTCGGCGGCGATCGCCGGGAAGAGCTCGTCCTTTTCCATCCCGTCAAAGAGGAAGCCGAGCGTGCCCTGCTCCTTACACAGGCTCTCGACGACCTCTTCGCCGTGGATATAGTCGATCCCGACCTCGGGATGCTCCTTCATATACAGGTCGATGAAGCCCTGCAGGGTGCCGACGGGCAGCTTGGCGGTCGATTTGACCTCCAGCTCGCCGTCTGCTTCGGGGGTAATACAGCGGAAGGTCTGGCGGATGCCGGAGCCGTGGGTATCGGTGTAGGAGGAGAATTTCTCGATGAAATCCTCGGCGTCTACGTGGAACAGCACGCGGTAGATCGGCTCAAACTCGATCGACTCGTCATGGATGTTAACCACCTCGACCAGCGCGTAGCGCGCGAGGGGATTGTGGCTTTGGTTGTAGCATTCCTTAGCGGTGGCGAGGCTGTGGTTGCCGTCGCCTACGGCAAAGAGCAGCTGATCGTCCTTGCCGTCGGTCAGCGCCTCTAAGGCGTCCTGTACCCGGCTGATTGCCTCTTCGGACAAAAAGTAGCCGTCGATATGACCGCCGTCCTTCATCAGCTCGAAGCCGTAAGCCCGGGTGAAGCGCTCCTTCTGTGCGCTCAGGGGCTCGATCACCGAGCGCGTCGGATCGTCGATCAACAGCAGGATATGCGGCAGCTCCAGCGGCGCGTCCTTGCGAATCTGTACGCGCGGCGGGATACGCTCCAGCACCGTTGCCTCGGTCGCGCGGATCGCGGCGGTCGCGCCCTTGCGATAATCATAGTCCTCCAGGTCGATCAGCCCCACCACGCCGCGTCGGATCGTGTTGTTTGACTCTCGCTCGACATAGATCATGCTGTTCTCGTGCCGGTCAAAGACCTCGCCGTCGAGATACGCCTGCATCTTCTCGTTGATGGCGCCGATGCGCGCGCTGTTGTCGTCGGACAGGTAGATTTCCGGCAGGATGATATGCAGCGCCGAGGGCTGATCCCCGACGATCCGCTCGACGTCATGCCAGTAGTCGGGCTCGCTGGTATATTGGTCACAGGCGACGACCGCCCAGGTCTCAAAATCCTTCTTAGGCAGCAAGATATCCGCAGGGGTAAAATGCTTCATCAAATCAACTCCAACCCGATTGTCGCGCGGGGACGCGCCCCGTGACAATCTCACTTTTTTGTTGGCTACAGCATACCATGAAACCGCGTCTTTGACAATAAGTATTGCGAAATTTCGTGAATCATGCTAAACTATGTTTCGGTGATTGTTTTGAATAAGTACAAATTGATTATGAGCGATCTGGATAATACCCTC
>CADBUN010000124.1 GCA_902797825.1 uncultured Ruminococcus sp.
AGGCTGGCGCCTGTCAAGACTGACAACGCAGTTATGCGGAATTCTCCGCAATAGATATTAAAGTGTTTTATTGCTACTTAGTATTAGGCACAAAAGGCTCTCTTTCCTTACAGGAATGACCAATGAAAGGTTGATTATATGGCACTGATTACCAAAAAACCGCGCGGCACCGAGGATGTGCTGCCGCGCGACAGCTACCGCTGGCAGTTTTTAGAGCAGCTCTTCCGGGACGAAGCGCGCGCGTTCGGCTACAGGGAGCTGCGGACGCCGGTATTTGAACACACCAACCTCTTTGAGCGCGGCGTCGGCGACACCACCGACATCGTGCAAAAGGAGATGTATACCTTCCTGACCAAGGGCGGCGACAGCATCACCCTGCGCCCCGAGGGCACCGCCGGCGCCTGCCGCGCGTTTCTCGAGCACGGACTGCATAACGATCCGCTGCCGATCAAGGCATATTACCTGACCTCCTGCTATCGGTATGAAAAGCCGCAGGCAGGCAGACTGCGCGAGTTCCACCAGTTCGGCATGGAGTGCTACGGCACCCAAAACCCGGCGGCGGACGCGGAGCTGATCACCGCGGCGGCGAATATCTTTGACCGCCTGGGGCTTAAAAACATCTCGCTCGAGATCAACTCGATCGGCTGTCCGAAGTGCCGCGCCGACTATCACAAGGCGCTGATCGCCTATTATACCCGGTATCGTGATTCGCTGTGCGAGGACTGCCAAAGCCGCCTGGAGCGCAATCCGATGCGCCTGCTCGACTGTAAGGTGCCGCACGATCATGAGATCGCGCTGAACGCGCCGATGATGCCGGATTATCTGTGCGACGAGTGCAAAGAGCATTTCGACGGCGTGAAGGCGTATCTGGACGCGAACGGCGTGACATATACCGTGAACCCGACCATCGTGCGCGGCTTGGATTACTATACCAAGACTGTTTTCGAATTCCTGTCCGGCGATATCGGCGCCCAGAGCGCTGTCTGCGCAGGCGGCCGCTATGACGGCTTGATCGAGGAGCTGGGCGGCAACCCGATGCCGGCGCTGGGCTTCGCGGCAGGGATCGAGCGACTCCTGCTGACGATGGACGCGCAGGGGATCACGATCCCCGCGCCCGCCCCCTGCGATATCTACATCGCCTCGATGGGCGAAGAAGCGCACAAGAAGGCAAGCGATCTGTGTAACCTGCTGCGCCGGTCGGGGCTGTACGCCGAGTTCGACGTCGTCGGCAGAGGCTTAAAGGCGCAGATGAAATACGCCAACAAAATAGGCGCGCGATTCTCGATGGTGCTGGGCGACGACGAGATCGCGAACGGCATCGCCAAGCTCAAGAACATGGACAGCGGCGAACAGCGCGATCTGCCGCTCGACGGTGAAGCGTTCATCAAAGAATTTACCGCGGCGAAGCTCGAAGCGGATTTTAACACGAATCCTTGATAAAAAGATGCGATCAGCTATTCGTGATAAAGGATTTTATTAAGGATTAGTATTATTAAGGATTAGGATAAAGAATGACAGAGTGAATCAGAATAGAGGGATATCATGGCAGAATTTATGACAGGCTTAAAGCGCACCCATTACTGCGGTACGCTTCGAACAGAGAATATCGGTGAAGAAGTCACCGTATGCGGCTGGGTACAGCGTCAGCGCGACCTCGGTCAGCTGATCTTCATCGACCTGCGCGACCGCACGGGTATCATCCAGCTCGCCTTTGACGATCATACCGAGAAGGAGATTTTCGACAAGGCGTTTACCGCGCGCAGCGAGTATGTGCTGTGCGCCAAGGGCAAGGTGCGCGAGCGCTCGGCAAAGAGCCATAAGATCGCGACCGGCGAGATCGAGATCGAGGTCAGCGACCTGCGCGTGCTGTCTAAGGCGCAGACGCCCCCCTTCGAGATCGTGGACGATAGCAAGACCGCCGAGGATATCCGGCTGAAATACCGTTATCTCGACCTCAGACGCGCTCCCTTACAAAGGAACCTGATGATCCGCTCGCGGATCGCGAAGCTCGCGCGCGATTACTTTGACGAAAACGGCTTCATCGAGATCGAAACCCCGATGATGATCAAATCCACCCCCGAGGGCGCGCGCGATTACCTCGTCCCCTCGCGCGTCCATCACGGCAGGTTCTATGCCCTGCCCCAGTCGCCGCAGATTTATAAGCAGCTGCTGATGCTCGCGGGCTTTGACCGCTATATCCAGCTCGCGCGCTGCTTCCGCGACGAGGACCTCAGAGCCGACCGTCAGCCGGAATTCACCCAGATCGACATGGAGCTGAGCTTCGTCGATATGGACGAGATCATGGCGATCAACGAGGGCTTGATGGTGCGCCTGTTCAAGGAGATCAAGGGCGTCGAGCTCGACGCGCCCTTTGAGCGCATGAGCTATGCCGACGCGATGAATACCTACGGCTCCGACAAGCCCGACGTGCGCTTCGGGATGCCGATTCAGGATATCTCCGACACTGTCAGGGATATCGACTTCGTCGTATTCAGGAGCGCGATCGAGGGCGGCGGCTCGGTACGCGCGATCGTCGCGAAGAACGCCGCTTCCGCCCTGACCAGGAAGAAGCTCGACAAGCTCACCGAGTTCGTCAAGGGTATCGGCGCCAAGGGACTGGCGTATATCCGCTGGGCGGAGGATGTGCCGAACTGTTCGTTCAACAAATTCCTCGGCGAGGGCGACCTCGACCGTATCTTACAGGCGTTATGTGCCGAAAAAGGCGACGTGGTGCTGATCGTCGCCGACAAAAACGCAATTACCCTGCCGGTGCTGGGCGCCCTGCGGCTGGAAGTCGGCAAGCAGCTCGACCTGATCCCCAAGGACGAGTTCAAGTTCGTCTGGATCGTCGATTTCCCGTTCTTTGAGAAGGATGAAGAGAGCGGCGAGTGGATCGCGATGCACCATCCCTTCACCATGCCGAAGGAAGAGTGTCTGCAATATCTCGAGACCGATCCCGGCAAGGTGGTCGCCAAGGCGTATGACCTGACGCTCAACGGCACCGAGCTGAGCTCCGGCTCCATCCGTATCACCGACTATGAGCTGCAGCAGCAGATGTTCCGCGCGCTCAAGATGACCGACGAAGAGATCGAGGCGAAATTCGGCTTCCTGGTCGAAGCGTACAAGTACGGCGCGCCGCCCCACGGCGGCATGGGCATCGGTCTCGACCGTATCGCGATGCTGATGTGCGGCTGTGATTCGCTGAGGGACGTCACCGCTTTCCCGAAGGTACAGAACGCGTCCGAGCTGATGAGCAGCTGCCCCTCCGAGGTGGATGACGAATCCCTCGAGGTGCTGGGCATTCAGGTCGTGGACAGGGATTCATACTAATCCTAAATAAAAACCTTTATCATCTATTGCGATAAATTCCGCATAGCTTTGTTGAGCTCCTTGACATACGACAGTATG
>CADBUN010000125.1 GCA_902797825.1 uncultured Ruminococcus sp.
CCATATCGGTGTCGCCGCCTTTGAACAGCGCGGTGAAAGAATCTGCTGATGTTTCGGCAACATCAACATTTTCTGCGCTGACGTTCAGCGGCGTCGCCGAAACGACGCCTATCATCAACGCCAACAGCAGAATGACGGATAAGGTTTTTTTCATCATAATCTCCTCCTTAATAATTGCTTTTAAGATTTTTTCTACTTGGGAAATGCTCCCTTCTATAATAAAGATACGTTAAGTGGCAAAAAAGTTTTAATTTTTTGAAAATTTTTTTGAAAAATTTTTATACGCGTATAAACGGGCGCATTTCGCATAGCCATCGCTCGCTTTTGCACAGCGGCAAGCTAGCGGATATACAAATCTTTTTATCTTTACGGGTTGAATCGTTTTTGCCCTTGCAGCGCTTATCACCGATCTCCTGTATAGAGAGCGGATTTCATTTTATTTTTCATCAACCTTTTCTTTTGTTGCATAGTTTTATGCAACTTTTTTTATTATTTCGGCATAGGTGGAGAGGTATTCCGGCTCCGCCGTTGCTTCCGGATAACCATCAAGCGACAGCGGAACCGATCAAAGAAAGGAATGATAATTTGAGCATTGCAAGCGAGATCACACGGATCAATACCAATATCGCCGCTGCCTATTCTGCCGCAAGCGATAAGGGCGCGGCGATGCCGCAGGCGCAAAACAGCGCGTACCTTGCCGCGACAATCAACAGCATCAGCGGCGGTTCATCGACAGCGGCAGGAAAGGACATCAACCTCTATGACTATAACGGCACGCTGCTTCACAGCTATACCTTTGCCGAAGCCGCGGCGCTGAAAGTCCTTCCGCCGCAGCCGATCCATTCCGGTCTGACCGCGCAGGGCTGGAATTGTCCGTTGAATCAGATCAAAAGCTATGCGCATAACGGCAGGCCGCTCAACGTCGGCTCGGTCTATACTACATCCGACGGTTCCACAAGGCTGTATCTGTTTGTCGCGAAGGGAACCAGAATCCCGAGCCTTCAAATCCACATGACGCTCGGGGCGAATCAGACGGTCACCGTTGACTGGGGCGACGGCTCAACCGGTACCGTTTCCAATCCCGGTTCGATTGCGGCGGAGGTCTATGCGGAAAAGACAAACTATACCGAAGCCGCCGCCGATACCATCCTCTGCGTCAGGCTCATCGGCGGCAGCTTTATCCTCGGCTACAACGGCACCGCCTCGCTGTTCGGCACCGGATATGAGCCCGGACTGATCAAAGCGGAGCTCGGCTCGAATTGCACCGGGCTTTTGCCGTATGCTTTCTACGGCAGCAATCTGAACGAAGTCGTCATCTCACCGGGGATCACGAGCTTGCCGGATCACGCTTTCTTCATGTGTTATGATTTGAAAGCAGTCATATTACCGAAGTCGGTAAGCGAAATCGGCGCATATGCGCTCGGAAGCTGTTATCATCTGGCGCTCATCTCGTTCAGCGCGTATATCACGGATATCGCTACCTACGCCCTCAACGGCTGCAACAGCCTGATGACGGTCGTGCTGCCCGAAGGACTCATGACAGCGATCACGAACAACACCTTTCGAGGCTGCAAGAACCTGCAAAGCATCAGGATCCCCTATCAAATCGCAGGCATCTATGCCGGTGCGTTCATGAACTGCACGAAGCTCTATGAGGTTGACCTGACCGAATTTGAGGATCCGTCAAGCCTGCCGGGACTGGCTAACACAAACGCCTTCAGCGGCACGCTGACCACGCTGAGATTCAAGGTCGCCAATCAGGAAATGCAAGCGGCTTTTGCGGCGGCGACCAACTGGTCGGCATATGCCGGACAATTCACAACGGGGTGATCAAATGATTCGGACAATATTTGACAAAACGCGTGAGGACGGCGTGAAGCTGTACCGCGCCTACAGCGATCGGAGCATGAAGATTCAACAGGACGGCAGCGGCGAAATCTATGACGAAGCGATCGACGTCGAGAACAGCGGCAACGCCTATACCGAAACCGACGTTCCGATCGAGGATCAACAGCCGGAGCTGACGGTAGAGGATACGCTGACGCTGCTCGGCGAGTTAGGAGTGGATACCGATGATCAGTAAAGAAAAGCTGACGGAAAACGTCGGAAAGGTCAAGGGCGAGACCAAAGCCGCCCTACAGACCATGTATGACGCGCTCAATCAGGGACAGCAGAAGAAGATCGCCCAAGTCCCCGAGGTCAAAGCGCTGTTTGACCGCTACGGCGTAGCCTACAGGGAGTGACGATCATGCGTGTAGATATCTTGGAAGCCGCAGGGATCATCAGCGCCGTGATGATCATCGGCGGCGTGCTCTTCAGCGCCTTTTCGTTTTATGACGATTCCAAACGTCAAAAGGAAGAGATCAAAAAGCTCAATAAAGAAAACACCGTCATCTGTTACGCGCTGTTGGCGTGTCTGGACGGCTTGGAACAGCTCGGCGCCAACCACAGCGTCCCGATCGCGCGCGACAAGCTGTCGAAGCACCTGAATCAGGCGGCGCATGATGACGAATGAAAGCAGAAAGGAAGATCGCATGAAAAAGGAAAGTACGGCTGTCAAGTGGCTGAAAGCGGCAGGCGTCCGCGCGCTGAAAACCGTAGCGCAAACCGCCGCCGCGACCATCGGCGTTTCGGCGGTGATGAGCGAGGTTGACTGGCTCGCCGTCGTCTCCGCTTCCCTGCTCGCGGGGATTCTCTCGCTGTTGACCTCAATCAACGGTCTGCCGGAGCTGGAGGAATAATCTCCTTTCGCTCCCAAAACAAGAGTAAAGGGCTGTCACGACGACAGCCCTTTTTGCTTTGGTATCATCAGATCGGATCACCGATCGCATACGGCTGATGAATCTCGGAAAGCCAACGCTGGATCGCGGTCGCGTCAAGCACAGTGACGCTGCCGTCGCCATCCACATCCGCCGCCCGGGTATCACAGGACATGACCTCGAGCTGCGCCTGATAACGCAGGATCACGGTCGCGTCAATGATCGAAACCATCGCGTCACCGTCTGCGTCGCCCAACAGCTTGGCGCGGCTTTCGGAGGTAGGCGTCGTCATCGCAGGGGGAATCTGACGTCCGAACATTTGCCATGCCAGCTCCGGATAATCAATAAAAACATTGCGATTGCCCTGTACACGCTCGACCAGATCGTTGCGGCGCATCTCCCAGGTATCGACCGGATCCTCGGCGCACCAGTCGAGCAGGGTATCGAGGCTTTCGACAACCTTCTCGCCGCTGTTCGAGGCGCTGTCGGATTCGTTTGCGGGGAGCAGTTCTGCCGGGATATCGGTATACAGATTCGGCTGTTCCCAGCGACAATATACATACAGCAAAATGCGCGCGACGTCGCCCTTGACGTCGTCCTTGCATTCAAACAGATCGGAGCTCGACCGCACCCAGTAACAGACGGTATCGTTCACCGATCCCTCCTTGACGCCGTCGCTGTAAACGCCGCGGATATTACCGAACAGATGGTTGCTCTTCGCGTTATTCAGCGAATCCACCGCAGGGCGCAGGTGATGCAGATCGGCGCCGCCGTTCTTCGTGCCGTAGGACGCGCGGCTCTTCGGCCAGATATGCTCGCGGTTGAGCTTGACGCCCGGCAAATCGCTCATTACATCGGCGTAGAACATCACATAGGTATCGCTTGCGCTGACCGCGTCGGTACGCGCCCAGTAATAGGCAAGCGATCCGCTTTTATAGCCCGAATAGGTTGTATAATAGGTATGCGTCCGCGCCATCAGCGAGTGGAGCGCGTCAAACAGGGCGTTGTCCTGCATGGCGGTATAGCCGGTAGCGACATCCCGCGCGCCCGAAAGCGTCGAAAGCCTCTCGTAACGATCGTCACCGGTATAGTACGCCTGCGCCTCGTCTGACAGCGCGGTACAAACCGTATGCCGCGGCTGATCGTTGACAGGAGGCAGCGCCGCAGCGGCAGACGCAGCCGCCGAAAGCGCCGTCACCAACAGTATCATCACCATCCATATGACCGGTTTTTTCATGTTCATATTCCCTCTCTTTATCCTTCACAAAAGCGCCATCTGATTCTTGGTGTGAAAAGAAACGGCGCCGCACCGCCAAAGCGCGGTTCGGTCGCCGTTAATGCTACATCATCAGCGCGTCATCTCCCGGAACGCGTCCACATACTCTTTTCCGGGGACGGGCGCGGCGCCGCCCTTTGCCGCGATCAGGTCGTGACAGGTCACCAGCTGAAAGCCCTTGTCGATCAACTCGGGAACCATCTTCGCTACCGCGTCGGCGGTAGAATCATAGATCTCGTGCATCAACACGATATCGCCGTCCTTGACGTTATCAATAACCGCATGATAGACCGCCTCCGCGTCACGGGAGCTCCAGTCCTGGGTATCAATCGACCAGTAATAGGCGGACATCCCCTCGGTAGCGCATTCGTTCAGGATGGTATCCGTCGTCATGCCGCCGGGTGAACGGAAGGCGGTGGGATATTCGCCGCAAACCTCATAAATCCCGTTGCTGCCCTTGCGGATATCCTCCGGCGTTACCTCGCCGCCGTAGTGTTTATGGTTCCAGGTGTGGTTGCCGATTTCCATCCCCAGCCGCACCTTGCGCTTGAGGTTTTCGGTCGCTTCGCCGGCGTTGCAGCCAAGCATGAAGAAGGTCGCCTTCGCGTTATACTGCTCCAGCGTGTCGAGGATCCTGTCGCCGCAGTCGCGATCGACCGCCGGCCCATCGTCGAAGGTCAGCGCAATCATCGGCTTGTTAGGATCAATCGAGCCGTCAACCTTGAGCTCCTTTGCCTTCGGGACGACCTCGGTATCCTCCGCCGCTACCTTGAGCGAGACCTCCGCCGAGGGCGCGCTTTTCAGCTGACTGTCTCCCGATACGAAGGAACTGACGCGCGCCGTATAGGTCGCGTTCTCTTCCAGACCGGTGATATCCGCCCGACATTCGGCAGGATCGGAGATCGTCACCGTCATGTCGGCGCTGTAATCGGCGCCGTCCTTTTTATATTCAACCAGATAGCCGTTCGCTTTATCGTTTTGAGCCCATTCCAGATGGATCGAGCCCTTTTTGGCAGAATAGCTGTTCGTGATCTCGGGCGTTTGCGGAAGCGTCGTGATACTCGACAGCAGGACGGGCTTGCCCTCCTTTTGATCGCGCAGCGCTACCACGCTGAAGCTGTAAGCCGTCGCCTGATCCAAGCCGGAGATCGTAGCGGTCAGCGTCTCGGGGTTGTCGATCGTCTGCATCGGCGTCATCGAATCCGAACCCTTCGCGGCAAAGATACGATAGCCGGTAGCGTGATTTGCCTTTTCCCAGCTGAGGACGACCTGATCAGCCGCTACCGAGGAGACGGCGAGCTCCTTAGGCTCACCGACGCCCGAGGCGGATACCGCGATCGCAATGATCCCGATCAAGAGCAGCAGAATCCCGGCAAAGGACAACACGATCATCGTGCGGCGGAACAGCCGCGACTTCCGCTTTTTGCGCCGTGACGGTCTCGGACGGCGCGCGCCGTTCTGCGGATCGTTCGGGCGCGGTCTGTTCGACGGATGCGATACTGCCCTGTCAGGACGAGTCGGACGGCGGTTGACGTCCCGGTGAACCCTCCGCTCTCCGGCGCCGCTCTCATAGGCGCTGTCGGGAAAGCGATCTATTCGGCTGACCGGTCTCTGTTCAAGAGGCGGATCATCCCGATCGGAATCGCCAAACTTCGCTTCATATTCTTTAAAAAATTCATCACTGTAAGAACCCATTTTTATCCCCATACATATTTATTCAGTTTAATTATACAGTGACGCTATGAATTAATATTTCTAATTCAGAATAATTTGTAAAATAATGTCGAATCAACCCGGACTCCGCAACAGAAGTCCGGGTTGATTTTGGTTCAAATCGTATTTTGCAGATGAAAAAGGCACATCGCCGACTGAGCTTCATCCACCGCTTCGGTCTTTGAAACGACAAGCGTTTCAGCGACAGAGAGCGTCACAGGTAACCGCCCTTACGATCACAGTTTCATCCTATGCTGTTGCCGCGCATGATGATCTCTACCCATTCGACCGGTCCGACCGCGCCGTTCTCTTCGACGCCGAGCTGCTTTTGGATCGCGATGACCGCGCGCTTTGTCTGCGGTCCGAAGATACCGTCCGCCGTGAGCGACGGAACGGCAGGATCGGTACGGGCGATCCTGCTGAGGTACTGCTGGATCACGCGCACCTCCTCTCCCCTGTCGCCCTCCACCAAAAATCGTCCGGGATACGGCTCGCCGATCGCGCTTTGATAATTCGCCGGCAGGTCGGCAACCGCCGCCCGGTATTCGCGCTCGATCGTGTAATAGGTACTCAGATCTACCGTCCCGGTAATCGGCAAGCCGTAGGCGTTCTGAAAGGAATAGACCGCGTCGCGCGTCAGCTCGTCAAAGAAGCCCGTGATCGGAATCGGCGGCAGCTGGGGATAAAAATAGCCGAGAAACGCCAGATAATACTGCAGCGCCTCGACTTCAACGCCGCTGTCGCCGATCTTCAGCTCCGAGCGAAATACACGCTCGATCTCGGGGATCGTCAAGCCCTCGCTGGTCAACTCGGACAGGCGCTTGACCGCAGCGTATATCTGCTTGATCTTGTACCATGTCGCCTTGCCGACCACGCCGTCGGGCGTGAGGTTGAAGATTCGCTGGAACGCCTTGACCGACTCCTCGGTATTGCTGTCAAACACCGAGGTGCTGTTATCAATCGCGGGGATCGCCGGATAGTTGCGGCGGATGCGGTCAAGCTCGTTTTTGATGGTGCGCACATCGTCGCCGAAGGAGCCGCGCGACAGCGCCACGCCGGGGTATGACTGGGTTTTATCGGTCAGGGGCGCGTTCTCCACCAGCTCGATATCGTCGCCGTAATAATACCGCAAAATCTCGATCGCGCTGTAGCCCTGTTCGGCGAGATCGACCGATCCCCACTGTAACAGACCGCCGCATAGGGTGATCACCCCGTCACAGAACTTCGCCGCCAACGGCTCTACCGCGCCGACACGCCGGATATAGTTATTGAAGATTTCATCCACGATCAGGCTGATGGTATCAAACACCTCACCGTCACGCGTATACGCGTGGTCATAGCGTGTATCGTTGGTGATATCGAAGTCATAGCCGCGGCTGGGATAATACTCGGTATAGACGCGGTTGAGGGTATAGGAAATCTGCGCCAGGATATTGGCACGCAGCGCCTCTGACGGCCAGTTCGGATAAATCTCCGAGGACGCGACATTTTTGATATAATCCGTAAAGCGCACCGTGACGTTCTCAGCGCTGCTGTTCGGCGCGCCGAGATGGACGGTGATATACGACGGGATCGTAGGGAACTCAGCCATCGTCTCTCTCCCCCGTCAGCGGCACCAGCGAAACCGGCAGGATGGTCTCGGTTTTATCATGGATCACCACCGTACAGTCGGTCAGCTCCTTGAAATCGGGATGAAAAACCGTGACGAGGTATTCTGCCTCCGGTATTTGGGCGGTATCAAAGTTGAGGGTGCTTTCGATCGAGCGCGCCGGCAGCACCATATTATCGACGATCCCGGAGATATCGGTCACGTCATTATACAGGCTGTAGCGCACGCCGTTGTAAATCTGGGACACATCGACCAACACGTTCTTCAGCGGAAAGGCGCCGCGCGCGACGCTGATCTGCACCTTAAGCGTTCCCCTGCCGGGATAGGCGCGGATATACGCCTCATACTCATCGCGAAAGGGCGTCTCTCCCTGCGGAATCACCCTTGCAGGCGCGTAAATCTCATCGGGTTTTTTCTCGGTGCTCAAATAATCTCTGTACATAAAAATCCCCCTTACGCCACATTATATGAGCGGCATAAGGGGGTTATGCTTTGGCGAATGCGTCATCGGAGAAAGCCGGTACAGCCTGATCCGGTCACCGTCAGCTTATTTTGTCTTGAAATGATAGGGTGAAAAGTCAAAGGTCGCGAAGTAATCGTCCATCGTCTCGGCACGGCGGATCAGCTTGTGAGAGCCGTCCTCCCGGAGCAGCACCTCCGCCGAACGGAGCTTACCGTTATAGTTATAGCCCATCGAGAAGCCGTGGGCGCCGGTATCGTGGATATAAATCAGGTCACCGGGCAGGATCTCGGGCAGCATACGGTCAACCGCGAATTTGTCGTTATTCTCGCACAGACCGCCGGTCACATCGTACTTGTAGGTGCAGGGCTCGTTCTCCTTACCCAGCACGGTGATATGATGGTAAGAGCCGTACATCGCCGGGCGCATCAGATTAGCGGCGCAGGCGTCGAGACCGATATAATCCTTGTAAATATGCTTGGTATGCAGACATTTGGCAATCAGCGCGCCATAGGGCGCCATCATGTATCTGCCCAGCTCCGTAAAGATTGCGACATCCTCCATGCCCTCGGGAACGAGGATCTCTTCATACTTTTGACGCACCAGATCGCCGATCAACATGATATCGTTGGTAGGCTCGTCGGGGCGGTAATCGACGCCGATACCGCCGGAAAGATTGATGAAGCTGATATGCACGCCGCAACGGTTCTTCAAACGAACGGCGAGCTTAAAGAGGATGGAGGCGAGCTCCGCGTAATACTCGTTGGACACGGTGTTGGACGCCAGGAACGCGTGGATGCCGAAGTGCTTGGCGCCATCCTCTTTCAGGCGGCTGAACGCCTCTGCCATCTGCTCCTCGCTCATGCCGTACTTCGCTTCACCGGGATTGTCCATGACCTGTACGCCGGTGCGTGAAGCCGCCAGCTCGAAGGTGCCGCCGGGATTATAACGGCAGCAAACGGTCTCGGGAACGCCGGTCACGCGCTCGATGAACGGGACAAAATTCAGGTCGTCGAGGTTGATATACGCGCCCAGCTCATACGCCTTCTTCATATCCTCCTCGGGGGTAACGTTGGAGGAAAACATGATATCCGAGCCGGAGAAGCCGCAGGCCTCGCTCATCACAAGCTCGCTCAGAGAGGAGCAGTCAACGCCGCAGCCCTCTTCCTTAAAGATCGAGAGCAGATAAGGGTTCGGCGTCGCCTTAACGGCGAAATACTCCTTGAAGCCCTTGTTCCACGCGAACGCCTTGTACAGACGGCGGCAGTTCTCGCGGATGCCCTTCTCGTCATAGATGTGGAACGGCGTGGGAATATCCTTGATGATAGCCTGCGCCATTTCCTTGGTCAAAAACGGTGTTTTTTGCATACTTTCCTTACCTCCCAAATGATAATAACCTCAACCTCCCTTTAAGAGAGAGAGGCGATAATCGCTTCTTCTATCTCCTGTGTTCCGTCGCCCTTGATCGCGGAAAAGGGATAGAGCGACACGCCGTCAAACGCCGAGAAGAGTTCTGTCATCAGCGCTGTCTGTGCGGCGTATTCGCTTTTATTGAGCTTGTCCGACTTGGTCATGACGACGATAAACGGGATGCCGCTGTCATCGAGAAAGCGGATCATATCCATATCGTCGGCGGTCGGCTTGTGACGCATATCAATAATCTGTACCACCAGCGCGATATTCCGTCCGGCGGCAAAATAGCCCTCGACCAGCTCCGCCCAACGGAGCTTTTCGGTCTTGCTGACCTTCGCGTAGCCGTAGCCGGGCAGATCGACGAGGTTAAACGCGCCTGCGTCAAAGAAGTTGATGGTAGCGGTTTTACCGGGCTTGGAGCTGACGCGCGCCAGCGCCTTGCGGTTGCACAGCCTGTTAATCAGCGAGGACTTGCCCACGTTGGAGCGTCCCGAAAAAACCACGTCGGGGCGGTCATCGGGGCGCAGCTGGGAGCTCAGTCCTGCGGAATAGGTGAATGTTACGTTCAGCATCGTTTCTGTGGGAATCGGGAAGAAGCGAATGGTCACCCTCTCGCGCCCGATTCCTCTCTCCTCTTTGATGATAGGCTCGCTTCCGCACGCGGCTCGGCGGTCTTGGAAGCGGCTTTCTTCCTGCCTCTGGCAGTCTTGCCGGAGGGGGCGCCCTTCGCGGCGATCGCGAGCGCCAGCACCTCGTCGATGGTGGTGACGGGGTGGAAGCTCAGGTGATCGAGCAGCTCCGCGTCAAATTCGGCGAGATCGCGCTCGTTCTCCTTGGGGATGATGACGTCGCGGATGCCTGCCTTGTAGGCAGCCATGCTCTTTTCCTTCAAGCCGCCGATCGGCAGCACCCTGCCGCTGATGCTGATCTCGCCGGTCATCGCAACGTCGGCGCGAACCGGCTGAGCGGTCAGCGCAGAGTACAGGGCGGTCGCCATCGTCACGCCGGCGGAGGGACCGTCCTTCGGGATCGCGCCCTCCAGCGCATGGAGATGGATATCGTTGTTTTTATAGAAGCTTTCGTCAAGCCGATATTTTTGAATGCGTGTACGGATCGCGGTGATCGCCGCCTTGGCGCTCTCCTGCATCACGTCGCCGAGCGAGCCGGTCAGCTCAATCTTACCCGAGCCGGGCATGACGACGCATTCCAGCGGCAGCAGGGTTCCGCCGACCGAGGTCCACGCCAGTCCGTTGACCAACCCGACCTCGTCCTTCTTGGCGGAGATATCGTCCAGATATTTTTTCACCCCGAGATACGCGTCAAGATTCTTGTCGCTGACGCGGACGACGGCGGAAGGATCGGCGAGGATCGCGACAGCCGCCTTGCGCAGGATCGCGGTCAGCTCACGCTCGAGGTTACGCACGCCTGCCTCACGGGTATAGAAGTCGATCACGACGTAGATGCCCTTGTCGGTGATCCGGAAGTTCTTGCGGCGTATGCCGCAAAGCTTCATCTGCTTGGGGAGCAGGTGCTTTTTGGCAATATTGAATTTTTCCACACGCGTATAAGACGGCAGCTCGATCACATCCATACGGTCGCGCAGGGGCGCCGGGATCGCGTCCGCGTCGTTGGCGGTGGTGATAAACATCACGTCGGACAGATCAAACGGCAGGTCGATATAGTGATCGACGAAGGCATAATTCTGTTCGCTGTCGAGCACCTCGAGCAGCGCCGACGACGGATCGCCCTTGTAATCGGACGAGAGCTTATCGACCTCGTCGAGGATCAACAGCGGATTACGGGTACCGCACTTCTTGACGGCGCTGATGATCCTGCCGGGCATCGAGGCGATATAGGTACGGCGGTGACCGCGGATCTCCGCTTCGTCACGCACGCCGCCCAGCGCGACACGCTGGCTCTTTCTGCCGATGGCGTCGCCGATCGACATCGCGATCGAGGTCTTGCCCACGCCGGGAGGCCCGACCAGACAGATGATCTGCCCCTTTGCCCGATCGCTGAGCTTGCGCACGGCAAGCTGTTCGAGGATACGCTTCTTGACCTTGCTCAAGCCGTAGTGGTCGCGGTCGAGCTGTTCGCGCACCGCGTCGAGGTCGATATTCTCCTCCGACAGGGTATTCCACGGCAGCTCCATCACGGTATCTATGTAGGTTTCGATCACGCTGCTCTCGTTCGTGCCGACAGGCAGACGCTCGAGCCGGGAGCACTCCTTCAAAAGCGCCTTTTCCACTTCCTCGGGAAGCTTGAGCTCCGCGATCTTCTGCCGCAGCTCGTCGATATCGTTAAAATCGCCGTTCTCGCCCAGCTCGTCGCGGATGACGTTCATCTGCTCACGCAGGAAGTAATCGCGCTGGCTCTGGTCGATACGGGACTTCGCCTTTTCCATAATATCCTGTTCGACGCTCATGATGAAGATTTCGTTCTGCATCGCGTCGATCAGCACCTCGAGGCGGTCGGACAGGCTGAGCGTTTCGAGGATCATCTGCTTGATCTCGACGTCCAGCATCACGTTGGAGGCGACAAAATCCGCCAGCTCGCCGGGCTCGTTGGACATCCCGATCTTGAAGAGGATGTCGGCAGGGAGCTTGGGGGTGAGCTCCATATAACGCTCGAAGGTCGCCTTCAGCGAGCGCATCAGCGCGATATCGCGCGTGGTAAAGGTCTTTTTCTTTTGATCGCCGTATGGCTCGATCGCGGCATACAGGCACGTTTCGCTGAGGATGCTTTCGACGATCATACCGCGCCACAGCCCTTCGACCACCACGCGGGTAGCCTTATGCTCCTCCTTGACGACCTGCTTGATCCGGCAGACCACGCCGACCTTATAGATATCGTCGATCGAGGGATCATTCACGCCGGCGTCGAGCTGGGCGGTCACAAAGAGCAGCTGATCGCCGTCCACCGCCGCCTGTACGGCGCTTTTGGAGCGTTTTCGGTTTACATCAAAGTTCAGCATCATCTTAGGGAACATCACAACGCCCCTGAGCGGCAGAACCGGTAAATTGACACTGTTACTCTTATTCATAATTCTCCTTTAGAATCATACTAATATTCAACTAAAAGCAGACAAAGATTTACGAGGATGATTTTGTCCGTAAAGATGGTAGCGCTTTAATTGAAAATCACTATAAAAGCGAATGTTTATATAATATCTGCTGAACAATTCAAAAACACAGAAATCATTTAACATTGTAACAGTTTTTGAATTGTTCAAGTGCAAGGTTTTTGAACATTTATGGGCAAAAGC
>CADBUN010000126.1 GCA_902797825.1 uncultured Ruminococcus sp.
GCTGGCGCCTGTCAAGACTGACAACGCAGTTATGCGGAATTCTCCGCAATAGATATTAAAGTGTTTTATTGCTACTTAGTATGATTCACTCCCCTGTTATTGCGCGTTCTCTCTCCGAATGACCGCGAGAGAAAACGGAATGAATCATGATTACGCTAATCTTTCTTTTTGTAGTCTTTCACAAATTGAAATTCACGATATAATTTCTTGCGCTTTGTCACCAGTCCCTTGAACGGGCGGTAGATCACCAGCAGCGGATACAGGCTCCTGTGGCGGTACACCGTCGGATAAAAGCTCTTGAGGTATGCCTCATCCGGGAAGAAGCGCCTGAAAAAGTATCGCCGCTTCGCTCGTCTGCCGTCGTCATGCCGCAGCCGGTTGGCGTACTTATTTCGTCCGGAGCCGAAGCTCCCGGATTCGATATAATAGGACAGCTCGTCCAACACGTCGTCCGACAGCGATTCGCCCGAGAAGGTCTTGGCGGCAAGCGCGCGAAAATCGCGCTCAAAGTCCCCGATCCCGAGGATCGCCAGCTGTTCGTCCAGATACCGGCGGTCGAGCGCCTGTCCCTTCGCCCTGTCGTACAGATAGATATCCAGCAGAGAGCGCAGTCCGGTACCTGCCTTGATAAAGTGCTTATAGGTATGACAGAGGATATAGAGATAGAAGTCCTCGTCCCGCATATGATAGCCGTACCGATGCTCCTCGTCCCGGATCAGCTTTTTCCAAATCCCCTGATAATACGCGGCGATCCGCGGCACGTCATAGTCCACAAAAAGCTGCGTATGCATCTCAAAGGACAGCGGAGGGCTGGTATACTTATCGTGATTATACTTTCCGAACAGCTTACAGGTAAAGCCCAGCTTCGTCATGATCGTGCGGACATCCTCCATCCGGGTGTCGTCACACAGGATGTCGTTGTCCGCCATCTCCCGGGTAAACGGCTCGGGATAATAATCCTTGAGGATGATCCCCTTGAGCGGAAGGTACGGAATGCCCTGCTGCTCCATCTCGTGCAGCACCATCGCGCGCCGGGTATCATACAGGGCGCACATGCGCATCGCCTTTCCGCGCGCTTCCTTCCAGTGCAGAGGCAGCGGCATGAGCTTTTTGAGCGCATAGGCGGCAATCGCTGACAGGTCTTGACGGCAGGCAAACCGAAACACCGCCTCGTCATCCATCGCGGCGACTCTCTCCCGGTCCGGCTGTATTCCGTTAACCGCGCAGGAGATCAGATAGATCAGGTCTGCCGCAGTCTGATGATGTTCCTTATGGGGCATACTGTCTTCTCCTTCGCTGTTCTGTACATTGACCGATCAAATCATTGATCAGCCTTCATTACTTTTTGATCAAAGACTTCGCCATTTTCAATCCCTGCTTACCGAGGAAGGACTTCGCAAATTGCTTGGTTTGCTGCTGCAGGGATGATTTGGCTGATTTCTCGATATGGTTGATCATTCGTAACGCGTTGCTCTCGTCCTCGGTATCGGTGAACACTTCAAAGACCATCATGCGATCCCCGATTTGCGGATTCACAAACTGATCGACTGCCTGTAAGTATTCTTCCTTATTGGTCGCGCTCAGATAGGTATAGCCTAACGCTTTGGCGTAATCTCGGATCAGCGCGGGATTCTTGTTTCCGTAATGTCCGGCAGCCGCGACATACTCATCCGCTTTTTCACCGAGATGCGCCGCTGAATGACTGTAGTTTCTGAATTCGGTTCCTCTGCCGTTGTTGACAACCATCAGCCTGATATTCTTCCCGATATGACGAATGCCCAAGGAATTCATATCGTAGAAAAAGGACAGATCGCCGACGATCCCGAAATAGAGCTTCTCGGGATTCGCCAAAGAAGCGCCGATCAGCGTGGAGGTGTTACCGTCGATGCCGAAGCCGCCGGTATTGCAATAGCTCCTCATGCCTTCGGGACCTTCAAACATATTCCAGGCTCTTAACGAGTTCAGGATGCCGACGTGTAAGACGGCGCCCTCGGGGATTTTGTCGATCGTATGCTGCGCGATCCACAGATTGGAGAACGGCAGCTCCGGGATACCGGCGCGAATGCGGGAGCACTCCTGCTTCCATTTTTCATAATAAGCGGTGTTCTTGCCGTCTCTCTTCCCGGCGTATGACTTGAAGAAGAACAGATCGCTCATCTCAAATACATTCGACAGCTTACGGAAATAATCTCTCACACATCCGTCCGGACTGACACGCCAGACGTTCTTGGGTGATATTTTCAAGTATGCGCCGGAGACCTCGCCGATATGAATCATCAGATCCGGTTTTTTCAAGGGGCTTTCATAAACATCCTGACCGCAAACGATCGAGGGGAATACACGATACTTGCCGTGATAGTTGCTTGTCCGGTCACACCAGACCACGCCGTTGTATCTTTCACAGAAGGCTTCGATCGCCGCCGTCGTCTCCGGGGTAAAGACGGAGTGCGCGCCGATGAAGATCGCGACCTGATCGGCGTTGATCTCGGGAAGCGCGTCGTCATAGGTATAACGATGGATGACCGGTACGGGCTTTATTTCCTTTACCGAATAATCCTTGCTGTAAGAGGTAGTGAGGTTAATATGAACCGGACCGCCGCCATCCTTGCGCAGCTCCAGTAAAGCGTCGTTGATCTTGACGCCGTAGCCCCATTCGTCCTCCGCGCTCTGGATCTTGGGAACCTGTACGCTCATTTTGACGATATCATTCAGCTGGGAGCGTCTGTCTAGCATCTGAGGCGTTAACTGACCGATGCGTGTTTCGTGCTGGGCGGCGGTAATCGCGAGGACAGGGATCTTTCGATAGAACGCCTCCGTCAGTCCAGGAAGATAATTTCGAGAGGATGTCGCGCCGGTGCAGGTGATGGCGACAGGCTCGCCGGTCTCTTCGGCGAGTCCGCAGGCTAAGTAGGCAGCAGAACGTTCATCGACTACGGAATACATCTCAAAGTAAGGATCGTTCTGAAGACTGGTGACAAAAATAACATTCGTAGCGCCGGGGCTTGCAATCACACGCTTGATGCCATGCTTCTTCATCAGATAAATCATCATCTGAATTCCTCTCTCGTCAGAGTAATATGAATTGCTCATAATCATTCTTCTCCTTTTGAATTGTCTTCATGTTATGAATCGGTACGCCGATCGCGCGGCGTGAGAAATGGTCAGCTATCTTTTTTCTTTCTCTTAAAGATTTTTTTGGAGAACTTTTTGACGGCGTTCTTGCCGGCTTTGAACATCTTGACGGTGAAATCCTTATTCAGCACAATAAACACGATGACCGACAGAACGATATTGATAACGTCAAAAACCCAGTAACGCATCATGCACAGTCCGCATTCGGCAACCATAATCAGCATGACGATGATGATATGCTTATAGTCATAGGTGATCTTGACAAGCTTCTTGACGTCCTTCATGCGATACAGGAACAGGAACACATAGCTGATCAGCGTTGAGCCGGACGCCGCGTACAGACCGATAAAGTGGATCATCGAAAGGTCAACGGTCAGGTTACAGATCGCGGCGAGCATCGAGGTGATGCCGATGCTCTTTGTCTTTTTATACGCGACATAGATACCGCCTAAGAAGGAGCAGATGCTGCGGAAGAACAGCGCCATATACAGGATCGCGATATGGTTATACGCTTCATCATAGTTATTCCGCACCAACAGCTTGAACAGCAGCGGCGTCAACGCGATCAGTACGCCGAGGAAACCGGCAATCAGGTCATAATACGCCTTGAACATCGAGGAGTAATACTTGCCGGCGTCCTCATCCTTTGAGGCGATACTCGCGTTCTCCTGCCACGCCATGGTAAAGGTGTTCTGCGCCAGCGTCAGGAGCGAGGGCAGCTTGTTGGCGACGGCGTAAACGGCGTTGACCGCGACGCCCATGAAGGTGGTAACAACAAGTCTGTCCGACAGCTGCATTACCCACAGAGACATCTGGTTCGGCACCACCGGCCATGAAAAGCCCAGCATCTCCTTCAAGGTCGAAAAGCTCAGATGCTTCGGGCTGATATACCGAAACAGCTTTTGACGGATGAACAAATATACCAGCGAGATCAGCTCCGAGGCGAGCAGCGCCAGCGTCGCGCCGAACAGCCCGATATGCAGATACCATACGAACACGATCGCAAAGATCATCTTGCCTAAGCTGGCGAGGATCGCGCTGACGGAATAGCTCATGTTGGCGGACAGTCCGCGCACAATCTGTCGCGCCGCGTTCGCCAGAATATCGGCGAAGAAATACAGGCAGATGACGATTCGAAGGGTGCTGTCGTATTTACTCAGCACAAAATAGGTGACGACCAGCGTAACAATGGACGTCAGGGTAATAAAGAGGTAGATATTGGTAATAATATCCTTCTTCTTCTCTTCGTCTTGTCTGCAGTCAATCAGAAAGCGGAACGCCGCTGTCTGCAGCTGCAAGGTAACCGCCGGCAGCAGCAGGGACGCCAGTACCGTAATCAGGTCATAGGTACCGTATTCTTCTTTGGTCAGGCAGCCGGTCAGGATCGGGAGCGTGATAAAGGTCGCTAATTTCGGCAAAAAAGTACCGATCGACAGCACGAACGTATTTTTTACCAGGTTCTTTTCTCTACTCATAATGCTGTTCTCTGAGCCTCCGCGTCTTTCATCAGTGCGATAAAGTCAAAGCCCCTTTGTCGGTCTTGGGCAACCAGCTGCCGTGACAGCTCGCGGTCACGCGTACCGCCGGTGGGCTTGCCGTTTTCGAGCACACTGTCGTTCATCTGATATTTTTGCAACAGCTCTACGATCCGCGTGGAGCGGTTCATCTTCGTTTCGGAATAAAATTCCTTCTCAAAAATCACGGAGAACATCGTTCCGTGGAACGAATTAGTGACAACGCAGGCGGCGTTATCGAACAGCCAGACGAATTCGTCGGGAGAGGCGTCACAGATCACCTGCGCGCCGGGAATCTGCTTATCGACGTTCTGGATGCTGACGACCTTACAGCCGCGCTCAGCCGCCTTTTGCTTTGCAAAATTCACCAGAGAGGCGCCGGTATTGAACTGATACAGCAGGACATACGAGCCGGGCTTGAGATCGCCGTAGGGCTTGGCGACCGTTCTCCACTCTGCCTGATCCAGCAACAGCACGGGATCGGGAACCGTGTAGACGTCGTTCGGGATGATCGTGCTGAGAATCTGCTTAGCGGACGCTTCGCGCACGGAGATCCTGTCGAGCGAAGCCAGCGCCTTGTACCGTTCCGCTTCCTGCGCGTTAATCTCTCGCTTTCCGATGCTTGCCGCGTAAGAGAAGCGCTTCATCGAAGAAAAA
This sequence comes from uncultured Ruminococcus sp., assembly GCA_902797825.1. Taxonomy (GTDB): domain Bacteria; phylum Bacillota; class Clostridia; order Oscillospirales; family Acutalibacteraceae; genus Ruminococcoides. Next base: position 5,304 of record CADBUN010000126.1, read on the forward strand.
TCGGACAGGAAATACGCGGCGTCGTTATCGGTCAGATCGGTGTTCCACACCTGGTCGCTGCCGACGACGATCGCGTCGAACGCCTGGGAAAAACGCTTTTTCTCCTCCGGGGTATCATAGGAAATCAGGTTCAGGTACCTCGCCTTAAACGCGTCGAAAACCTCTTTACGGCGCTTCTTCAGCGGATAGTACCGCAGCATTTTGAGGAACCCCTTCACGGGATTTCCCTTCTTGCTTACATAGGTAGGCGCGTGCTTCTGCCGGATAATCGGGCAGTGATAATTCAGTACGCCGACCTCATCGGGAGAAAACGTCTTTTCCAAGGTATGCTGTAAGGCGTATGCCTGCAGAACCGCGCCGTAATTCAGCGCGTCCTGAAAGGTTAATATTGCTGTTTTCATGATGGTGTTCACTTCCAAATCTAAGGCAACACCGCACAATTCGCGGCGCACACCTTGCTTGCATATTATTCCGTCAGTCTGCCCAAAAATCAGCACCCATACGTCAAGTATGCGAACTGATTGTTTGTACATCCTGACAGAAAATCTGACTGCGCAATCCACACACCTGAATGATGCGGTATTGCCTTAACATTCCGTCCCTCACGGAAGAGTTATCGGGAAAGGCTACAAGGACAGCGCGGATTTCGCCGCGCCGTCGGCGCGCCCTAGGCTCTCAGCGCCCGCTTGCCGAAGCGAATCGCGATCCGCCTCTTTTTCACGGCTTCGGGTACCGTGGTCGCCATGATTCCGGGATCATTGGATATCAGGAAGAAGATCGCCAGCATCGCCCACGCCCACTCCGAATGGTACAGGGTACTGGGTGAAACGCAACCGACGCCGAAGATGATACCAAAGGTAATCAGGGTGGCGGTCAGGTTCCTTCTGGTACCGAGGATATACTGTTGGATCAGCTTCCGGTAGGTTATCAGCCAAGCTGCCACGACCAGAATAAAGATCACGGTACCGGAGCCGACCAACGCCTCGAGCCACCAGTTATGCATCTGACCGATGTTGTTGGTAAAGCGGGTAGCATAATGTCCCTGCCAGTATTCGATATTACCGGCGCCGACGCCGAAGCCATAGGAGTCGATATAGAAATCCATACCGTTCGCGAGAATCTGCATCCGGTAAAAGTCCGAGCCGCTCACCGCTTCGACGTTAACGTTAAAGGCGTTCTGATAAATACGCTCGATGCCGTCAAACAGCGACGGGAACGCAACAAGCATGATCAGCCCCACGCCGACCAGCGAGATAACCACAAGGGTGAATTTCAGATTCTTACGCAGCAGAAGGGCGAACAGCAGCGCGCCGATGACAAGGTCGAGGATCGCGCCGCGGGAGCCGGTTTTGAAAATCAGCATTACCGAGGACGCCAGCAGCGCGATGCTCGCGATACGGTAGATCCTGTTTTTGGATACAAAGAGAATCCCGACCAGCACCATGCACATCAGCGCCAGATAAAAGCCGAAGTTATTCGTATTCGTAAAGGTCGAAACGGGATAGCCGTAGGTCGAGTACTTCTCGGTATACTTCGAGAACAAATAGATCTTCGTCGTGATCTCGAGCCAGCCGAGCGCGTTGTGGATCACACAGGCACCAAACAGCACGCCGAGCACTGTCCTGACTCTTTCGGCGTTGGTGATCAGCTTCTGTCCGTAAAAGATAAAGCCAAGCGCCTCGAACAGGACGATTTCGACCATTAACAAACCGGACGGATTCTTCACCCAGATAACGGAGATCATCGACCAGATATTCCATATCAGCAATACTATCAGCCAAATGTTATTCTTCTTTTGGATGGTAAATTTTCCGCGTTTCGTAAAGAGATCATAAAGAATCATGACCAGCAGGCATACTCTGACAGGCGTAAAGCTGATTCCGGCAAAGCCGAAGGACAGAACATACTGGAACTGTGACATGAATATCAAGAAACAATAAAGTACAAATAACATATGATTAATCCTTTTTTGAAAGTGCTGCTTGATAGACAGCCTCTATTTGCCGCGCGATGATCTGAGGCGAGAAGGTTTCGTTGATCTTCCGGCTGATCATCCCGGCATCGTAGTCAGCCCGGTGCTGCGCCATATAGGCGAACGCCTCCTTCATCGCGCCGATATCGCCGACATCGACCATGACGCCGTTCTCATCGTTGATGAAGTCCTCCGGTCCCTGACAGCGCGTCGCGATGACGGGCAGTCCCATCGAGATCGCTTCGATAAAGGCAACACCGAAGGTTTCGCTGCGGGAGAACAGCGCGAAGCAGTCTGACTCTTCCATCGCCGCGGCGATCTCCTGCCGCGGCTTTCTGCCGGCTAAGCGAACACAGCCACCGAGCCGCAGCTCCTCAATCAACCTTTGCAGGGCGTCGTGCTCGGGGCCGCCGCCGATGATGCAAAGCTCGGCGTCCGGGTAATCGGCATGAAACAGCGCGAACGCGTTGATCAAATCGTTCATGCGCTTGACCTTCTTCAGGTTTCCGACCGACAAAATCCGGAAGGGCGGCTTTTGATGATCCTTTGCCCTTTCCTTGCGGTACCGGAAGCTCTCGAGATCGGCGATATTCGGGATCACCTGCGCCTTGACGCCGAATTTCTCATGCAGGCTTGCCGCAAGCGCGTTGCTGACCGCGAGCACGCGGTCATAATACCGGTAAGTCTTGTCGCCGAGGGTTTTCAGCTCCTGATTAAACTCGTCGTTGATCAGTTTAGAAAGGTGCTCGGTCATGATCAGGGGGACCGCTTCATCACGGAGCGTCCGGGCGGTCGTATAGCCGAATTCCTGAAAATGAGCGTGGATCACATCGGGCTTCCCGTACTTCTTCACGCACCGGCGGTAAAGTCGCCGCAGTGCCTTTTCTCTGGTATATCTGGTCAGCGCGTGGCTGAAATTGCTCACGGGGATGTTGATCGCTTCGATATGCACCCGATCCCGGTCAAGGCTGACGAAGCCCAGCTTGCGCCTTCTGCGAATGGATCGCATATCCAGGGCGATATAGATGACTTCGTGCCCGAGAGCCGCCAGCGCCTTCGCCTGATCGTATTCAAAAATCCCGTTCGTCGGGTATTCTTTTGTCGGATAGCCTCTGGCAACAATAAAGACTCTCATCACATTTCCGCCTTCCGTCGTTCAGACAAATCATGTATTACGACCGGTTTCTCTTAACGCCCGTTAACATCATGTTAATCGGGAATATATTTTCATCCTAAGTGTATCCCTCCCATTTTTCAAATCAATGAGAAGGTACGGTACATTTTTATTGCATCATCAGATTCCCTTGACGCGCAGCATCAGCCGGCGGATTGTTTCCTTAAGCGAGCCCTTCAGGCTCCACTCGCCGTACTTCTTCGCCGCCTGTTCGTAGGAGCGCTCCGTCATCAGCATACAACTGAGCCTTCTGCCGGGCTTTTTCTGCGGATGCAGGAGGGAATTCTGTTCGGTTTCTTTTTGATTCAGCGTCACGAGCGGAAGATCGCCGCAGGCGTTGCGGAAGAAGTCGCCGCCCTTTTCGGTATTCACCAGCACCAGCGAAACGCCGAGCCTGTCGGCAAGCTCCCTGCGGTGGTTCTCAACGCCCCAGTAATCGCCGATCGTGAGATCGGAGGGACGGTGATAGCTCGCGTAAGGGCATTGGTAACACGACGGGCGGTTAATCAGCCCGTGAGAGAACATGACGTTATACGCCTTTAACCAAGGCTTATTTTTCACCTTTTTACCGTCGATCACGGCAGAAACGCAATAGCCCTTCCAGCCGATCTCCTTATCGCGGTGTTGAAGCTGCGTCAGCTCTCCCCTGCCCTTGAGATAGTCGATATAGGTACCGAACACCTTAGGCGAAGGGATACCGTGACAGATGATATCACAGGTGATCAGGTTTTCATCATCCCTGCCGAGATACTTCATCAGTCCGCCGATCTGACACGGCGTGCCGGCAAATAGCACCTTCCTGCCGTTTTTCAGGTACTCCTCCGCTTCGCGGAAGCGGGGATACGCCTTCCCCTGTACATAATAGGTCTTGCCCTGGCGCTCGACCTCGGCGTCGTTGGTCGCGACAGAATGCGCCATCGTCCAATCCTCGTTCATCTCGGAGGCGATGACCACGCCGCCGTCGGCGATGATCTGACGCGCCAGCGTGCGGAAGGCGCCGCCGGACGAGCTCGCCGCTCGGATCGCGTCGGTCTGCTTGAAGGCATAATACTGTTGGTTCTGATTTTGCGGCACGGCGGCGTTATGCTGACAGGTACGCCGACAGACGCCGCAGCGGATACATAAGCGCTCGTTGATCACCGGTCTGAGGAAGCCCTCGATGTCCGGCCTCATCTCGATGGCGTGCTTGGGACAGCGCAGCGAGCACGCGCCGCAGCCGCTGCAGTCATCATGAGGACAAATCTCGAACTGCTCCGACGCCGGCAGCGCCGGCTCCTTGAGGCTGTCTGCCCGATCGGCGCCCTCAAACAGCGCCGCCTTGAGGAACGCCTTCGAATAGTCGCGGTAAACGTTCAAGCGTCGTTCCGCCTCGTCATAGTCGATCTCGGCTTCTACATCCGCCTTGGTCATCTCGCGCGAGAAAATGCGGCTCTCGAGCCCCGTGATCTTCAACAGGTTCAAGAGTCTTTCATCCCTGCCCTTGTCACCGGACAGAATCGCGATGAACTTCTTGCGGAAGATGATTGAAAACGCCAGACAGTGGAACGAGGTGGTCACCACCAGCTCCGCGTCATGAATCTTCTGCAAAAAGCCGTCGGGCGACATCGCGAAGGTCACCTTTTGGTTCCGCTTCAAAAAATCCGAGGGATTCACGGAGGCGGACAGGATATGCCGCTCCTTGTCTTTGATTCCCGTCACGCGTTCGATGTTCTGATAATCAAACGCGGCGTTCATATAATAAAAGGTATAGGGTTTTTCGGGTTTCTTATCCGTCAACAGGCTTTTCCAATGCGAAGCGGCCGGCAGAAAGACCGGATCGAGCACCAGATGCGCGTCGCGGCCGGTCAGCTCCCTGATGATCCTGACGCCTGCCTGTTCCCGCGTGGAAAGGCAGCCGATCGTGTTCAGGTGTTCGGCGTACCATGCTTTTTGATCGTCCGGAATCTCAGCCATGCCGAAGCTCGAGGAATACGAAATCTTCTTCGCGCTGTCGTTGACAAAGCCGAGGAGGAACGCGGCGTCCGCGCCGTTATGCTCGGCATTCCAGACCTGGTCGCTGCCGACAACGAACTTGTCATAAGCGCCCTCGAGCGACCGCGCCTCATCACAGGAACGGTAGGTCTGACCGGTCTTTTTCAGACGTTCCCGATAAAACCGGTCGAACTTGGTGCGGCGTGACCGGATAAACGGCGCGCCGCCGACGGTCTTGACCAAATCCTTGATGTTCTTCCGTTTGATCGCCTTGCCGATACGGGCAGAGATTTTGTAGATCCCGGCTCTGGTCCCGTTGACATAATCAATATATTCACAGTCGGCGCCGAGCTCGCGCACCGCTTCCTGTAAAGCGTACGCTTGCAAACACGCGCCGTAGTTATATGCATTATGAAAGGAAAGTAACGCTACCTTCATTTCTGTCACCTATTTTCTATGGAGTGACTCCTCATAGAAGCGTTCCATCTGATCCATAATGACGTCCTCGTCAAAACGAATGCTGTTGTGAACGCACGCTTCGGAGATCCGGGGATAGTTTTCCGTGATTTGCAAGATCCGTCGGGCGATCTCGTCGGGATCGTCATGACGAACGGCATAGCCGACCTCGCCGTCGGGATAGTTGCCGTCGAAGCCCTGTCCCTTGGAATACAGGACGGGCAGTCCCTGCGTCATCGCCTCGAGATAGACGCGTCCGAAGGTCTCGTTGACCGACGGGAGCAGGAAGATATCGTGAGAGGCGTACACGTCGATCAGCTCTTCCTTTGTCAAAAAGGGGATATAATTGACGCAGTCAAACGCCTTGATCCGCTCGAGCTCCTCATGATCCTGATCCTCTCCGACGACCGTCAAAGAGGCGCGATAGCCCTGCTGCCGCAGCAGCTCGACCGCCCGGGCGGCGGTACAAAGATTCTTAATCGGACGAATCTTCGCGACAGACAGGATCCTCAGCTCCTTTTGGGGATCGGGAGCGGCTGTCCGGGGCTTTGAGCGGTTCTGTGTCCAGAAGGGCTCCAGGCAGTTGCCGATGACATACGACTTCTTTTCGATCGCCTCACGGTTCTCCGGCGCAACGAATTTTTGGAGCAGCTCATTTTTATGGGTGTTGGATAAAAACAGCACGCCGCCGGCGTTCATGAGGATCTTGTTCGCGAGCTTGCGGAAAAACGGCAGTCGGATAAAGCCCGTCAGATCGGTCACGCGGACGGAAACAACGTAGGGAAGCCCGTACTTCTTCTTCATGCGCAGGGCGGAGTAACCGCTGCTGAGCAGCAGCTGGGGGTGCAAGATATCAAACGTTTTCAGATCATACGCTTTTTGTAATTCTCTTTCGATCTTCCACTGTCTCGGGAAGAACAGGGTGCGGTCAATGCTGTTCCAGCACTCCTTATGAACGACCTTATCGTCCATGATCGGCTTAAACTTATCCGCGACGCCCTCTCCGTACTTGGCGGAGCTGAACGCGCGCACATAGTGACCGCGCTGCATCAGGGAATCCATCTGCTGACGAAACAGCAGCGCCCTGTGATAAAAGGTGCAGAAAAAAAGGATTTTCATCGGTTACCTCTGCTTGGTTTTGTTAAATCTTTTAAAGGAAAATAGTATAAGAGAAAACTCTCTGTAAATGCGCCTTTTGCCCGATACCGCTTTTTGTCCTTTGACAAAAGCGATCGGGCAAGGTTATGACACTTTATCTGTTTATTGCGCTTTATCTTTATTCAGATAGATTCTCTTTTTACTGGCGTTCCACGCCCATCCGACCAGACACCACAGGGACTTGGGCACCGAGAGATGCTCGACGTCCCGGTACATCTTCCAGGTCCGCTTCATCGCGCTGAGCTTGTTGGCGCTCAGGGACTGGGATACGCGGCGATACTGGGCGAGGACTTCGTTCTGTCCGATAAAGACAACGCCGTTCTTGAGCATTTGAAGCCAGGTGGCGGAGTCCTGTCCGCGTCGGATATTCGGCATGACCAGCAGCTTTTTATCGACCTTTTTCAGATCGACGATAACGCCGACCGTCTGGATGATCGTATTACGGAGCAACTGGTTATAGGTGATGGTAGCGGGCATATGGACAATCTTGTTGAGCTTGGTGCCGTCCTCCTCGATCTTCTCATAATCACAGCAGGAGAACTGTACGTCGCGATCGTTCATAAAGGCGATCTGACGCTCGAGCTTATTCTCCAGCCAGATATCATCCGCGTCGAGATAGGCGATATATCTGCCCTTCGCGTGTTCCAGACCGACGTTACGGGCGACTGCCGCGCCGGAATTCTCTTTGAGCTTGATATATTTGATCCGGCTGTCCGTTGCCGACAGCCTTTGAATGATCTCGGCGCTGTTGTCGGGCGTACAGTCGTCAACAAGCAGCATCTCCCAGTTCTCATAGGTCTGGCTCTGGACGCTCTTGATAGTCAGCTCAATGAACTTTTCACATTTATAGACAGGTGTAATGACCGAAACCAAATCTTTCATGATCAAAACAGTCCTTTCTCTTCACAATCCCTGAACCAATCCTTGAAGGTTTCTTCAAAGCCGTAATGCA
>CADBUN010000127.1 GCA_902797825.1 uncultured Ruminococcus sp.
ATACTGTCGTATGTCAAGGAGCTCAACAAAGCTATGCGGAATTTATCGCAATAGATGATAAAGGTTTTTATTTAGGATTAGTATTAACGTGACGGCAGGAAAAAGATGCTTGCGCTCAACACAAGCGCAGAATCAGACAAAATATACAAGCCTATCCTATTATGATGAGGATAGGCTTTTTTAATATTCAATAAAAGCATTACGGAAATCAGTCTGTAAAGATTGTTGTGCCATTAGTATCAATGACCATTCGGAGGGAAAATATGGTTGACGTTACTTATGAAAACGGCGTGGTGACAGCGAAGCTGGGCGGCGAGATCGACCACCATCTCGCGCCGAAGCTGCGCGGTGAGATCGACGCAAAATGCGAGAGCAGCCGTCCGTCGCGGCTGGTGCTCGACTTCGGCAGGGTGGGCTTTATGGATTCGTCGGGCGTGGGGCTGGTCATGGGGCGATACCGTATGATCTCCCTGCTCGGCGGCAAGCTCGAGGTCGTGAATGTACCGCCGAATCTGGAGAAAATCTTTGTCCTGTCGGGACTGGAAAATCTGGGGGTGATGAAATGAATACCATCAACAGCATGAAGCTCAGCTTCCTGTCCAAAAGCGTGAACGAGAGCTTTGCCCGGTCGGCGGTAGCGGCATTTCTCCTGCCGCTTGATCCGACCGTCGCCGAGCTGGCGGACGTCAAGACGGCGGTCTCCGAGGCGGTCACCAACGCGATCGTCCACGGCTACCCCGATACGCTCGGCGTCGTGTCCATCGAGGCGAAGCTCACCGACAGCGGAAAAGCCGTCATCAAAATTCGCGACAAGGGCGTCGGGATCGCCGATATCAAACAGGCGATGGAGCCGCTGTATACGACCTCGTCGGACGAGAGAGCCGGCTTAGGCTTTGCGGTGATGCAAAGCTTCATGGACAACGTGAGGGTGCGTTCCGCCGTCGGCAAGGGAACTGTCGTCACGCTTGAAAAGAATATCATCCGCACCGCTTATGGACAGAAATGAGCTGATCGAACAAAACCTGCGGCTCGTCCACGCCTGCGCGCGCCGTTTCCGTGACAAGGGCGTCGAATATGACGATCTGTACGCGGCAGGGTGTCTGGGGCTGACGAAGGCAGCCGATCGCTTTGATAGGAGCCGGGGGTTTCGGTTCTCGACCTACGCGGTGCCGGTGATCCTCGGTGAGATACGCCAGCTATTTCGGTCGGGCGGCAGCGTGAAGGTCTCGCGCTCCCTGCAGGAGCTGAGCCTGCGCGCGCGCGAGGTATGTGAGCGCTACCGCGCCTGTCACGAGAGCGAAATCACCGTCGCGGAGCTGGCGCGGCAGCTCGGGGTAGATAGCGCCGGGGCGGTGCTGGCGCTGAACGCGTCGAGGGCGCCGCTCTCCCTTTCGGGAGATGACGAGGGCGAAGCGATAGAGGTACCCGTGCCGTCTCCCGAGGACGTCTTGACCGATCGGCTCGCGCTGCGCCAGGTGATTGACTCGCTGGCGGAGGAGGATCGCTCGCTGATCATCCTGCGGTATTTCCGACGCCTTACCCAACAGCAGACCGCCTCGACCTTAGGTACCTCACAGGTACAGGTCTCGCGCAGGGAGAAGAAGATCCTGTTGCGGATGAGAGGGATGCTGTGTTAATGAGGAATGAGGAATTTTGGGAAAGAGTGAGGAGTTAGGAGTGAGGAGTGAGGAGTTGCGGGAAAGCCTGACGGCTTTTGAATGAAATAACGACTGTATGCAAAAACGCTTGTGCCTCTGATGAAAGTTTGCCGAAAGAGACACAAGCGTTATCATTTTTGAAAGTTATTACAATCAGGCGCGGACAGCATCCGCCCTCAATTCCTAACTCCTAACTCCTAATTCCTCACTAATCTTACTGATCCTCGAGCTTTTTGAGCTCTTCGATCTCCTTTTTGTTGACCTTGATATAGCCGTCCTTGACGATGCGGACTTCCTTGACCTTGAAGCTCTGGGGAGCGGCGTCGTCGGGGGTGTTGTCCATCTTGACCTTGAGCGTGCGCGCGAGCAGGTTCGTCTCGACAACCAAGCCCCTGCCCAGCGGCGTTTTAACGATCGCGCCGACCTTGGGCGTGTGCTTCAACAGGTCGGTATACGCCTCCTGTTCATATTTCAGACAGCACATCAGCCTGCCGCAGGTGCCGGAGATCTTGGTGGGGGAGAGGGAGAGCCCCTGCTCCTTCGCCATCTTGATCGAGACGGGGTGGAACTCGCCCATGAAGCTGGAACAGCAGAACGGTCTGCCGCATACGCCTAAGCCGCCGAGCATCTTGCTTTCATCGCGCACGCCGATCTGCCGAAGCTCGATACGGGTGCGGAATACGGAGGCGAGGTCCTTGACCAGCGCGCGGAAATCGACGCGGCCGTCGGCGGTGAAGTAGAACAGAATCTTAGAGTTATCGAAGGTGTATTCTACGTCCACGAGCTTCATCTCGAGTCCGTGATCGGCGACCTTCTGTTCACAGATCTTCAGCGCTTCCTTTTCCTTTCTCGCGTTCTCCGCCAGCTTGCGCAGGTCATCCTTCGTCGCGACGCGGATCAGCGGCTTGAGGGGATGGACGATCTCTTCGTCCGGAACCTCCTTGTTCTCGATAGCGATCTTGCCGCATTCGAGACCGCGCGAGGTTTCTACGATAACGGTATCATTTTGCTTTAGCGTTAACCCATTGGGATCAAAGTAGTAGACCTTGCCGACTTCTTTGAATCTTACGCCGATTACTTCTGCCATGTAATCCTCCTGTATCGCGAGCACAGCCATGTTGTCAAGAGCTGGATGTTCACGTTTGTTTTTAGTAATTGAACCGCTTCGCCGGTCGCCTCGATCAGGGCGATCACGCGGGCGCGGTCGAGCTTGCGCGTCAGCTTTTTGACCGATGCGTCGCCGGTATTGACGCCGCCGTAAAAGCTCAGCGCCAGCCGCAGCTTTTCAACAAAAGCGGACAGGGCGCCGCGCAGGCGTTCCTTATCCGAGAGCCCGTACAGCGTGCGGAGCAGGTCGTATTCGTATACCGAGACCAGTCCGTCGGTGATGTGCTCCGCGGCGGCTTCGCTCTCTTCATCTGTCAGCGCGGTATGCCTGAGGGTGATGATCCGCGCGCGCGAGCGTACCGTGAGCAGCAGCGAGGACGCGCTCTGTACGGTAAAGATGAAATAGAGCTTTTGGGGCGGCTCCTCAATGGTTTTCAAAAGGGCGTTCTGACTGTCCTCGCGCAGCAGCTTGTCCGCTTCGCGAAAGATCGTGACCTTCGCGTCCGCCTCGTTGGGACGGATGCTCATCTGTGAGAGATAGCCGTCGCGCAGATCCTTCAGCGACAGGATGCCGCTTTTGAGCGTCTTGCTGGGCTCGGGGAGAAAGACGTCGGGATGATGCTTCCCGAGCGCCTTTCGGCACGCGTTACAGCGCATACACGGGCGTTCGTCACCGCGACAGACGATCCCTGCCGCCAGCAGGATCGCCGCGTCCGCGCGCTCCTCGGGCTCGCTGCCCTCGATGATGATGGTGTGCGGAATCCGACCGGAACGAATCAGGCTGAGGATGATCGTTTTGTTATCCTGTTGCAGTCCGGGTTCCATATCGTCACCGCCTTTTGAAAAATACCAAATATCATTATAGCATAATCCCGTAAAAAAATCTACTGTAATTTTCAGAGAATGAGGCGTTCTCGTTTTGAGAGGCTTTTCCGTTACGGCAGCGTAGCGAGATTGCTCAGCACCTGACCGTCCTTGACCTCGATCACGCCGTAGGTCTTGTCATACCCCAGCGAGCCGGGGTTGAAGAACCGCACGCCGTCATGGAGCACGTCCGCGGGGATATGGGTATGACCGAACAGCACGACGTCGGCGTTTCTCTCCCGGGCGGCGCAGTCGAGCTGATACAGATCGTATTTGACGTGATAGATATGCCCGTGCGTCGCCATAAAGCGCACGCCCTCGGCGGTAAACTCCGTGACGATGGCGAGGTCGGGGTTGAAGTCGCAGTTGCCCTTGACGATACAGAACCGTATCGCCGGGTATTCCTCCATGATGCGGTCGAGCTCGCCGCGGCTGTCGCCGCAGTGCACCACGAGATCGGCGTTGCGGCTTAGCTCCATGACCGCCTTGAAGTTACGGTACGAGCCGTGGGTATCGGATACAACAATTATTTTCATATTTTTCTCCTGACTGCATAATATAATGTAGGCACCACCGTACAATCCGCACGCTTGCATCATGCGGTGTTGCCGTTCGTGATCGGAATCAAGCGCGGACTGACGCTGACCGCGAAGCGGTCGGTACTCAGACAGGCGCGTTTCGGTCATCAACCCGAATGATACTAAGTAGCAATAAAACACTTTAATATCTATTGCGGAGAATTCCGCATAACTGCGTTGTCAGTCTTGACAGGCGCCAGC
>CADBUN010000128.1 GCA_902797825.1 uncultured Ruminococcus sp.
GCTGGCGCCTGTCAAGACTGACAACGCAGTTATGCGGAATTCTCCGCAATAGATATTAAAGTGTTTTATTGCTACTTAGTATAAGACTTTGGGTGGACAAAGCGCGCGCCTTATGGTACAATTCGGAGCAGAGGTGAGGAATGTGAAGGATATCCGCAGCGAACGCCTGTCAAAAGATTATGAAGAGATGCTCAGGCTTCAGGACACGCCGTATTTGTCATGGATCGCCGTCAAGGGCGCGCCGCCCTTTGCAGAGGAATATCTCCTGACCGTTCGGCTGAGGAGTTATGCGCTGTCTGCCACGCGCGGCAGGTATCTCGTCAGCGAGCTCAACGGCTGTACCGTCAAGGTGAGCCTGTGGGATTCTTATCCCCGTATCGCGCCGCAGATCAGGATGCTGAGCTTCCCTCCCGTATTCCATCCCAACTGGTACTCCAAGGGCACCTACTGTCCCCCCCAGGCTTGGCGTCCCGACGATTCGCTCAAGGACTATGTCCTGCGGATGCTCGGCACACTCAAATATGATCCCGCCCTGATCGAAACGAAAGCGCCTGCCAACTATAAGGCGTTGGAATGGTACGAAAAGCATCGCGGGAATCAAGCATGGTTCCCGTCGGACGATACCGCGCTGACCGAAAACAGCGACGAACAGGTTGCCGCTCTCAAAGCCGCTGTGTCATCCGGAAAGGTCATCGACAGCTGGCAGAACCGATCAACCTGATGCCGAATCAACCACCCCGGTGCAAGCACTGAAGTGTCCGCCGGACACTAACTACTTGCCACTATGATAATCGGTTGAGATTGCCACGGGGCGCATTACTGATTATCATTGCGAGGAGGATCATGGTTCCGACGCGGCAATCTCAACCTTAACCTTTGCACCCCTCGCAATGACCATTTTGAATAAACCGTATAAAATCACCCGTCCGAAGAACAGATTCGGACGGGTGATCTCTTTATGAATCATATTCGCATTATGCAATCGCGGCAAAGGCAGCTTCCAGATCGGCGAGGATATCGTCGATATGCTCGGTGCCGATCGAGAGGCGGATGGTGTTCTCGAAGATGCCCTGTTCGGCGAGCTCGTCTGACGCCAGCTGTGAATGGGTGGTGGACGCAGGATGGATCACGAGGCTCTTGACGTCGGCGACGTTGGCGAGCAGCGAGAAGATCTGCAAATGGTCGATGAACTTCCACGCTTCCTCTCTGCCGCCCTTGATCTCAAAGGTGAAGATCGACGCGCCGCCGTTCGGGAAATACCGCTGATACAGCGCGTGATCGGGATGGTCGGGGAGCGAGGGATGGTTGACCTTTTCGACCAGCGGATGGCGGTTCAGATAATCGACCACCTTCGCGGTGTTCTCGGCGTGGCGCTCAAGTCGGAGCGAGAGCGTCTCGACGCCCTGCAGGAGCAGAAAGGCGTTGAAGGGCGAGATCGCCGCGCCGGTATCGCGCAGCAGGATCGCGCGGATGAAGGTGACAAATGCCGCGGCGCCGACAGCGTCATAGAAGGATACGCCGTGATAGCTCGGGTTGGGAGCGGCGATGTTCGGATACTTGCCGCTTGCCGACCAGTCGAACTTGCCCGATTCGACGATCACGCCGCCGAGGGTGGTTCCGTGACCGCCGAGGAATTTGGTGGCGGAATGGACGACGATATCGGCGCCGTGCTCGATCGGACGAATCAGGTAGGGGGTGCCGAAGGTATTATCAACCACGACCGGCAAGCCGTGACGATGGGCGATCTCGGCGATCGCGTCGATATCGGGGATATCGCTGTTGGGGTTGCCCAGTGTTTCGAGATAAATCGCGCGTGTATCCTCGGTGATGGCGTTCTCGACCTGCGTCAGATCATGGGCGTCAACAAAGGTCGTCTTTACCCCGTACTGGGGCAGGGTATGCGCGAGCAGGTTGTAGCTGCCGCCGTAGATGGTTTTTTGAGCGACGATATGACCGCCGTTCGCGGCAAGCGCTTCGATAGTATAGGTGATCGCCGCGGCGCCCGAAGCAACCGCCAGCGCGGCGCTGCCGCCCTCGAGCGCGGCTACGCGCTTTTCGAGCACCTCCTGGGTAGAGTTGGTCAGTCTGCCGTAGATATTGCCGGCGTCGGCGAGCCCGAAACGGTCGGCAGCGTGCTGAGAATCACGGAATACATAAGAAGTGGTCTGATAGATCGGGACGGCTCTGGAATCGGTCGCCGGATCGGGCTGTTCCTGACCGACGTGTAACTGTAGGGTTTCAAATTTATATTGGCTCATGATAAAGTTCCTTTCTGAATCGGTATTAATCATCGTAAAAGCGTTGACGCGGTTCCTGCGGACTCTGACGGTCGCCGTCTGCGACCGTTCCGTCGCAAGCCCGAGGCTTTTGTCTCCCGGGCAGCGTGGTCAACGAGCGTTACATCGACAAATGCGCGTGATGATTCGGCGCAAATGGTATCAGAAGCTGCCGGGAGTTACACATTCGACGCCGTATCGAATCAGAACGGCAATCGGTATATGCGGACATGATCGTTTCTCCCTTCGTTTGTCTGCCATCATCGGGTGAGCGATGATGACAAGGGCATTATAACACTACTTACCTACTATGTCAATAGGTAAATAGGATTTTTTTCAAAAATAAAGACAGCACATGGGCATCAACCGCAAAAAGAAAGAGACTGTGTTTTTCACAGCCTCAACATTAATAGATGGTTTTGAGCGAATCGACATGGTATCTTTCGCGGAACGCTTCGAGATCCTTTGCCGAGCGGATCAGCATGACCTCGGTGAAGGCGCCGGTTCGCTTATGACGGAAGCCTGCGACCTTTTCGCCGGTGCAGATCGACGAGCGGATCGCGGCGTCATACAGCCCGGGATCGAAATCACCGGGATCGTTTGAGCTGACGCGCAGGCGTTTCAAGATCCCCACGGCGTTACAGCAGGCTGACGCCCTCGCCCATGACGGCGATCTCGACAGCGGTTGCGTCCTCGAGGTGGAAGGTCATCAGCTGATGACCGGTCTCTTCGTTATAGATCGCTTCGAGGTGGGCGGCGGCGATCATATCCACGGCATACTTGGGATCGGTCTCGAACACCGCCCTGCCGGTGTAGCGCAGCCAGTGACCGTCAGGCTTACAGGCGACGATCTCCGTCAGCGGATTCGCCTTGAGCTGACGATACACATCCTTAAAATCACCGACGCCGAAAATCAGCTTGCCGTCCTCTTCCAAAAACGCCCCGAGCGGACGGAGCTTGGGCTGGGCGCCGTCGGCTGTCGCCAGGAAGAACACCCCCGCCTCCGACAAAAAATCTTTGATCTTACTCATCATTATCTCTCCTTTTCTTTCAGCGGATACACCGCAAATCATTCTATGTCATGATTGCGCTTCTTCTTTCGGCTGCGGCAAAACCGATACCGATAGATATAGTTGATCTGGATCCCGTAGAGCAGGATAAACATCATGAAATAGATCCAGATCATGAGCATGAATACGCTGCCCAAGCTGCCGTAGATCGAAGAGGTCGCAAAGTTTGTGACGTAAAACATCACGCCGAAGGTCAGCAGGTTCCAGGCGATCACGGTCAAGAGCATCCCGGGAAACAGCGCGCGGAAGGTACAGCGGCGCTGATTCCTGAGCTTTCGGTGCAGATAGAGCTTGAGAGCCAGCGTCATCAGGAACGACTGGATGAGCGCGAGGATGATATACATCAGGACAGCCAGCACGTAACGCAGCGCCAGCTCCTTCCATAATTCCATCATTAATCCGGCAAAAATGAACGTTCCGCCCATCATGAACAGGAACACCAGCATCAGCAGGAGCATCACCACGGTATAGCCCATCGCGTAGACGCGCCTGACCAGCCAGATGCGCTTTACCGGGAGCTTATAGATACGCGAAATGCCGTCGGTAAGACAGTACATTCCCTTTCCTGCCGACCACAGCGCCACGACAGCCGTCACAATCGCCGTGCCCGAGCCGGAACGGCGAACCGATTCTTCGATAAACCGATAGATCACGCGCGCGTAGGGATAGACCTGAGAATCCTCCGCCACCGTCAGCTTGGGGAGCAGGCTCGCGGGATCCCTGCCGGTCAGGATCGAAATCATCGAGAACGCGAACATCAAAAACGGGACTGCCGACAGGATGAGGAAAAACGACGACTGACCGGCAAGCGCGGAGACATTGTCCCGATAGCATTTTCCCAGAAAGTGCTTCACGTGACGGAATACGGTCTGCACAAAACACTTGAATTGATTCATTTCTTCACGCCTTATCGTTCAATATGCTATTATCATACTACAGGATGACGCTTTATGCAAGTACACGCCGTCTCGTTGTTTCATACTAATCGACAACGCAGCTATGCGGAATTTAACGCAATAGATATTAAAGTGTTTTATTGCTACTTAGTATAATATCTGATTAAATCTTTTTATCAAGGATTAGTATAAAAAGCCGTCTCCCGTCAAGAGAAAGGAGCTGTCACGCTGACGCAACAGCTCCCGCTATGACAGCATTCAGTTCATTTCCCGATCGCCGGATTGGATGTCCTGCTTGAACTCTTCGTTCATCTCGGGATAAGCCGAAAGCATCGGTTCGATCTTTGCGCCCTTTTTGCGGTCATAGTAATTCTTCGTGATCTTCGCGACCAATCCGCTCAGCGCGACCAGACAAATCAGGTTCGGCAGCGCCATCAGTCCGTTGAAGGTATCGCTGATATCCCAGATCAGTCCGCTGTGGATGGTGGCGGAGGCGGCGATCAGCAGGACATAGATCACCTTGAAGATCGTCACGGGGTACTTGCGGTTCTTCTCCTTCATGAAGCCGAAGAAGAACTCCACGCCCTTTTCGCCGTAATACGACCACGCGATGATGGTGGTGAAGGCGAACAGCGGCAGGATGATCGAGAAGGTTGCGGTACCGAAGGCGCCGAAGTTGGTCGAGAACATCGACATCGACATGAAGGAGTCGAGACCGTCCGCCTCGAGGTCGAGCGCGTTGAGGTCGGCGATCGGGAAGGTGGTCAGGAACATCAGCGCGGTCAGGGTACAGATGACAAAGGTGTCGAAGAAGATCTCGAACACGCCCCAAAGTCCCTGCTTGACGGGCTCGCGCGTCTCGGAGGCGGAGTGGGCGATGACCGAGGAGCCTAAGCCGGCTTCGTTGCTGAATACGCCGCGCGCCATCCCCTTCTTGATGACGGTGGCAAAGGTAAAGCCCAGGATACCGCCTCCGACGGCGTTGAAGTTGAACGCCTTGGTGAAGATCATGGCGAACGCCTCGGGGATACGGTAATAGTGGGTGACGATGGCGATCAGCGCCAGGATGATGAACAAAAGCGACATGAACGGCACGAGCATCGAGGCGACCTTGCCGATTCGCTTGATACCGCCGATGATGATCACCGCCGCGATCACCGCGACGACGATGCCGACAATCAGCTTGATCATTTCGGCGTTCGCCGTACCGCCGCTGGCGCGGACAATGGCTTCGCTGAGGGTACCGGAAATCTTGTTTGTCTGTACGCCGCTCATGCCGATCGAGGCGAAGATACAGAAGATCGCGGCAAGATACGCCAGCCACTTCCATTTTAAGCCATAGGCGATATAATAGAATGAACCACCCGAGAGGTTGCCCTTACTGTCTTTCTTGCGAAAGTAAAGACCGAGCACGTTCTCGGCATAATTCGTGACCATACCGAAGAAAGCGGAGATCCACATCCACAGCACCGCGCCGGGACCTCCCGCCAAAATCGCCGCGACAACACCGACGATGTTGCCGGTGCCGACGGTGCCGGAGATCGCGGTCGAGAACGCCTCGAACTGAGAGATCGACCGGACGCGCCCGTCCTTTTGGCGCTTTTTGCCGAGGCTCTTGAACGTCGGTACAATGGTCGTGTTGAGCGATTCGCCGAACTTGCGCACCTGCAGGGCGCGCGTGCGGATGGTCAGCAGCAGACCGGTACCCAGGATCAGGATGATGGTCGGCCAGCCCCAGACATAGCTGTTCAGGGTACTGTTGACTTGCTCAACGGTTTTCAGAAAACTGTCCCACATTTGGTTGTTCCTCCTGCTTATTTGGAATGATCATCGGGATAGAGCGCCGACATAAAGCGGCTGTCGGGATCACTCACCCGTCATGTGTCATGAAACACGGAAGTATGCGCTACTGAGCGAGGACGATCAAATTTTTTATTTGACAGAGAGCTCCATCAACCATACAAGCCGTATGATACTTCATTGCTAAATAGATTTATACAGGTTGTTGTCGTTTCCTGTCAAACAAAAAAGCCACAGCCGAAGCTATGACTTGCGCGCGAAAAATCCGCCGATAGCTCCGTCCTTTTGCCTGAGAGATTGGCGCGTCGCGCTTGCCCCTTCGGCACCCGTCGGCACAATAGGCGCACGGGATTCTCCGGAGTGTCGTCCTCACGCGGTCAAGCCCGGTTTATATATATGACCGGCGGCTTTTCTGCATGAATCAACCGACACCGTATTCTTCTGTTTCGTTTACCGTATCATATTATATCACGATTATTCTGAAATGCAATACTTTTTTGTTGACTTTGACGATAGTTTGTCGGATAATGAAAGGAGAGTCAGAAAACGCGCCCTGCCGTTCATGGACGAACCGGCGGCAGGTCGCGCTCAATATCGTGACAGACATCGAAAGGCTTACCAATGAAGCATTTTTATCCCGATTATGTACAACAATTCCGCTGTATCGCCGCCGCGTGCCCCGATAGCTGCTGTCAGGGCTGGGACGTGGTAATTGACGAAGAGACCGAGGCGGCTTATACCAAGGTCAAAGGAGCTTTCGGCGAACGACTGCGGCAAGCCGTCATTACCGACAGCGACGGCGACCGCGTCTTTCGCCTTGCCGAAGCGAAAAAATGCCCCTTTTGGGGCGCGGATCGGCTGTGTGAGATTTACAAAACGCTCGGCGAAGATCACCTGTGCCGCACCTGCGCGCTCTTTCCGCGGCTGACGATGGACTACACCGTGTTCACGGAGCATACGCTCGCGCTCGCCTGTCCCGAGGCGGCGCGGCTGATCCTCGCGTCGGACAACGCTCTTGCGGCTTTTGACGATACAGAATGTGACGCCTGTGAGGCATACGACGCCGAGACGATGCGGCTATTGCTCCGGGCGCGCCGTCGGGCGGCGGCGATTTTGACCGCCGAACAGCCGCTGAGCGAGCGTTTGGACGCGCTCACCCGCTTCGCCCGGGAGGTGCAGGCAACGCTGACCGGCTTCACGGAAGAAATCGAAGAAGATTCGATTTTAGAATTATACAAAACGATGGACTATATCGACGAACACAACCGGGCGCGGTTCATCCGCGCCGCGGAGAAGCCGCCCGGCAATCCCAAGGATGAAAAGGGGCTGACGAAGCTCGCGCTGTACTGGCTGTACCGCTACTTCCTTACCGCGATCGACGGGCTCGACCTGCTCTCCCCCGTCCGCTTTTTGACCGCGTCCGTCCGGCTTGTCTCCCGGCTCGCCGCCGAGGACGGCGACCTCACCAAAGCAGCGCAGCTCTATTCGAAGGAGATCGAACAGAGCTACGAAAATATGGCGTTATTCGGTTTATCCTAATTTTCCATAAAAACCCGACATTTTGATCGGACTGATTTCTGATTGTATTTCTGTCAGCGATGGCGTGATGGTCGAATATAAGCGGTATCAGCGATCGGGCTCACCGCTCGATCTCGCACTCAACGGCGACAGAATCCCCGTGTACAACGTCGAAGAGCTCCTTGCCGTCGCGTACCGCCTTCCGGATGA
>CADBUN010000129.1 GCA_902797825.1 uncultured Ruminococcus sp.
ACCGCTCGATCTCGCACTCAACGGCGACAGAATCCCCGTGTACAACGTCGAAGAGCTCCTTGCCGTCGCGTACCGCCTTCCGGATGACGAGCGTATCGCCCTCGTGCGTCTGATCCGCGTAACGCACCTCGATCGCCCTGATCGGCTGCTCACGCAGCTCCCGAACGGTATAGGTGTTCATGATAAACCGTACATAGGACACGTTGTTGGTATGCTGAATAAAATCGATATCACCCGACTTGACGACCAAGCGATCCACCTCGTCGAGCCCTTCGTGCTTCAAACGGCTGAATTTGATCTCTCTCTCGGGTGCTTCGACGACCGCGTCCGAGGTCACGCCGACGTCGCGGATGCGGCGCAGCTTCTGGGTGCTTAGCTCCAGCACGCACATCTCGATGCGCGAGTAGGCGCAGACGGCGCCCTCCATATCCTTCAGCACGGTATCGACGGTCATCTTCGCGCCCTTGGCGGAGGAGATATAGCTCTCGGCAACATAGGGCTCGTTCCACATCAGGTCGCGGTCGATCTCGATCCGGTTGCGCGTAAAAATCCATACGCAGCCATATCTTTCGCGCAGCGTAACCCCGTCTATTTTCAGGATACCCATCATCTCGGTCAGGTAATCCTGCGTCAGATCAAAAACGCCCTTGACCGATAACCGAACGTTCGCGTCACAGATTGAAGCCGGGATCGTCGCTTCTTTTCTCAGTTTCATCCTATCCCTCTTTTCATCATGATAGGATAGATTATAACACATTCCATTAGATTTTTCAACGCCGTTAACGACATCAAGATTTGACAAATGACAATATAAACTTTGACAGATAAGGAGTGAAGCCTATGACAGATCACGCAAGGCTTGCGGAAGAAAACTTCAGGAAGGGCTGTAACTGCGCCCAAAGCGTGCTGCTGGCGTTCGGCGACGTCACGGGGCTGGAGGACGAGACAGCCCTGCGGCTGAGCGCCTCCTTCGGCGGCGGACTGGGCAGGCTGCGCGAGGTATGCGGCGCGGTCAGCGGCGGCGCGATGGTGCTGGGGCTGGTCAAAGCGCCCGTCGATCCGACGGATACAGAAGCCAAACGGGCGCATTACGCGCTGGTGCGCGCATTCGCCGAACGGTTCCGGGCACAGAACGGCTCGATCATCTGCCGCGAACTGCTCAGGGGCGTTTCGACCTCTCCGGGCGGCGATCCCGAAAGTCGCACCCCCGGCTACTATCAAAAGCGACCGTGCGCGGCATTATGCCGGACAGCGGCGCAGATATTGGATGACCTGCTGTTTTCACACTAAGTAGCAATAAAAAGACAAACGATCGCCCGGGTGAGGCGATCGCTTGCCTTTCAAGGAGTTGTCAGGAAAAGAACCTGTAATGGGAAGATAGCAAAAGGAGAGGATAATCTCATCACGATGATCGAAAGCGATCATCAGGTAGTCTTCTGACTGTGACCGCTGCCGTCCGCCGACTGCGGACGGTAGCTTTGTCTAATTAGGAGTAACATGAAAATAAGGAAGATTCTCTTCAAGGGGGTGTTCCCTTGACTGTGATTAGAGTATATCCCATAAATATGTCAGAAGTTTGATGGAAGTGTGAAATTTATGTGAAATCTTTTATTGCAACGATAACCGGATGATGCTACAATATGGGCGGTGAATCACATGAAACAATCCCCTCCCGGCGCAAAGCGCGCCGTCAAAATCAAAAAGCGTTTTCTCCTGTTGAATATCACGGCGGTCCTGCTGCTCATCATATCCGTTCAGTACATCATGCAGGCCGGCGATGATTATGACGTGATCATCATGTACACAGCGTCCGATCAAAAGTATACCGACGTCAGGGCGGAACTTGAAAACCCGGATATCGTGGAGATAAAGGGCTTTTCGGTCAACGAGAAGCAGGAGCTGATCGTCTCCCTGCATTCGCTCAAGCCCGGAAAAACCGACGCCGCCTTTACCGCAATCTTAGCTGACGGCAGAGAAACGACGACCTATACGACCGCCATCAGCGTCAGCATCATCGGCACGATCATCGAAGAAAACGAGTTCATGGTCAACTTCACCGGCTTTCGGGTTGTCCTCTATCTGCTGTTGGGCTATCTGCTGCTGGCGCTGGGCGTGATGCTCTTCTCCTTCATCGAATGTATCAAAAAGGCAGAATACTCCTACCGGATGATCGCCTTCGGCGGTATCGCGCTGTTTCTGACGACGCTGCTGTCGATCCTGGGCTATATGCTGATGATCTTTGATATTTACAGCTTTTCGCATCTGGTGGCGCTGATCGCCGAAACGGGCGAATGGTTCATGATGATCATGATCCCGCCGATGGCGATCGCTGCCGCCGCCGTATCGGTCAGCAACCTCCGGCTCATGCGTCGCGAGGGCTTTCGCCCCGTCAACGCGCTGGGGATCGCCGTCAGCGTCGTCTGGCTGATCTCGCTGGTCGGGATCATGCTGGTCAATGATTTCCGCGTCAGCCTGTATTACGATCAGGAGCACCATGAATCGCTGCGCTATTTTATCACCATCGTCCAGCATATGGTTATCTATATCATCGCTTACTTTGAAAGTATGCTGATCTCTACCGCTTTGTGCGCGTTTCTGGCGAGCCGTCATACGCCGCCGCAGGATCGCGACTATATCATCATCCTCGGCTGCGCCATCCACCGGGACGGCACCCTCACGCCGCTGCTGCGCGGCAGGGTGGAAAGCGCCCTGAGCTTTGAGAAAAGCCAGTATGACGCGACCGGCAAGCACGCCTGCTTTGTCCCCTCGGGCGGACAGGGCAGCGACGAGATCATCAGCGAGGGCGAAGCGATGGAGCGTTACCTGCTCAGCCGGGGGGTAGCGCCCGAGAGAATCCTGTGTGAGAGCAAGAGCGTGAACACCTTCCAGAATATGCAGTTCTCCAAGGAGATCATCGACCGGCATGACGCCGATGCGGATCAAAAGAACATCGCCTTTGCCACCACCAACTATCATGTATTCCGCGGCTATATCCTGTCGAAGCAGAACGGCTTTGACGCGCAGGGCATCTCCGCCAAAACAAAGTGGTACTTCTTCCCCAACGCGTTCCTGCGCGAATTCATCGGACTGCTCTATGACCAGAAGCTGCGCCATCTCACCGTGATTGCGCTCTTCCTGCTGGCGGCGATCGGCTTTGGGCTGGCTTTCTGATAATCCTTGACAAACCGACATCCGGATGTTAAAATTCTATCAGCCTGTCTGAGTCAGCCTACACCTTTTTCCGACAGAATAGCATTATTATATAAAGTGAGTTGATCTGAGATGAACCGTATTATCATCACAACTGACAGCACCGCCGATATCCCTGCCGATATCGCCGAACAGTATCAAATCCGCGTCTCGCCGCTGCACGTTCTGTATGACGACGAGGACTTTACGGACGGTGTAGACATCACCCCCGACTACATCATAGAGCGCTATAACGAAAGAGACCAGCTTCCCTCTACCTCGGCGGTAACCCCCGAGGGCTACCGGCTGTTCTTCAAGCGCCTGCTGCGCGAGGGCTATACCGAAATCGTCCATATCGCCTTTTGCTCCGATATGTCCTCTACCTACCAGAACGCCGTGATCGCGGCGCAGGAATTTGACGAAAACATCTATATTGTAGACAGCCGCTGCCTCTCGGCAGGCATGATGCTGCTCGCGATCCGCGCGTGTGAATTTCGCGATATGGGCTTTTCGGGCAGGAGGATCGCCGACGTCATCGGCGACATGACCGAGAAGAATGTGGGCGGCTTCCTGTTAAGCCAGCTCGAATTCCTGCACAAGGGCGGCAGGTGCTCGAGCGTATCGCTGCTGGGCGCGAACCTGCTGAACATCAAGCCCTCGATCGTCGTCAAGGACGGCGCGATGTCCGTCGCGAAGAAATACCGCGGCAAGGACGAGATGTGCCGTCTGAAATATATGAAGGATCGGCTTGCGGAATACGAAGGTCAGATCGACACCCGAAGGATCGTGCTGCATACCACCTGTGACCTGAGCGACAAGGATCGCAAATTCTATAAGAAAGAGCTCAAGAAGCTGATCAAATGTGACGAGATCATCGTGTCCACCGCCGGCTGCGTCATCACCTCGCACTGCGGTCCCGGCACCTTTGCCCTCTTCTTCATGCTGAAATAATCCCCGCGCCGACAACGGTTCCTGCCGCTGTCGGCGTTTTTTGAATAAATATTCCTCTACAGCCGCCGGATATGCACCGATTATTCCGGATCTCATTTTATGGAAAACCGTTAAAAAATGGCTTAAATTTGGTGTAAACCAATGATTAACAGCGGTGAAATTATCTAAAAAACCGAATGGATTATGTGGGATTTTGCCAAAGTTTTTAATTTGTTCTGTTTAATATTTACAAAACTTTGATTGTGTGCTATAATCCAAACAATCCTAAAGGGGGAGTTGATAACATGGCAAGTAACTTAAAAGTTATCATCACCAATCCCCAGACGATTTTCAAAATACCTTCGGGTACACGTATGCTGGTGCGTCGAAGTTGTCACGCGGCTTTGGAGTATGAACACTACGATAACCGAACCGATATCCATGTTGTCTTTGCGGATAACGAGATATTACATTCTTATGACTCCAAGCGTGCCGGTGAACTGGAAGCTCCCGAAGTGATTGCCATTCCCTCCGAGGAAGAAGGCTGTCTGGGGACGCTGATTCTTTCGGTAGAACGCGTTACCGAACTGACAAAGGTGTATAACCGTCCGTTCGAGATGGGGATCGTGTACGCTACGGTTCACGGTGTTTTGAACCTGTTGGGAGAGGTTTATTCCGATCAGGCTTCAAAGGCGTCTCAAATGAGCAAGGAGGCAAAGATCCTCACCCTGCTCGGTTATTCGCCGATCGTCGGCTTATGATGAATAATGGTAATAAATCGCCCGGATCAGGGCGATTTTTACTTTTCAGGAATCATCAGGAATCATATCGTATAACAGAAAACAGCGCTTCCGCGAGGGGGCGCTGTTTCTTTCCTATACTAATATCAAATATCGGACGATCCCGTTGTCATATGATTCCGGCTGTTCTCGATGATCAATTTTTCAGCCATCGGCTCATGGCGGACTTGACGTCGCCAAAGACCTTTGAGCCGTCCTCGGGCATATGGTCGCTCGTCACGCGGATATATCCGCCCTTGCCGTCCGGGAAGCGGCAGACATACGCCCTGCCGCAGATGGCGACGCCCTTGCGGTCGTTCCACCGATTCATGCCGCTGTCCTTCACGGCAGTCAGCATCTCCTGAGCCCCCTGAAGCGGAATCAGACAGGAGGTGACGCGCTCGTCGTCCGTACCGCCGTTCGCATACTCCTCCAGACGCGCCTGCGTATCCGAGTAGGTATAGAGCACCAGCTCATAAAAGGGCTGTTTCATCGGTGTGCCGACCGTGCGCTCATAATAATCAAGCAGGACGGTGTCTTTCTCCGCGTTTTGATAGGTTTTGATGTCAAACTGTTGACGCGCTTTGAATAGGGAGAACACCATCCTCACCGCCGAATTCGGATTATGGTCAGAAAACCTGCTTGATACTAAGTATCAAGAGTTTTTCCGTTATTGTAAGCATAGCATAACGATCACCCCTTGTAAAGCGTTATCGTGTGATTATTTGGTGTTTTTCCTCAATCACTGTATTGACTTATCGGCTGTATTCGTCTATAATAACCATAAGAATAGCCGGAATCTGCGGTTTTTGTTGAAACCGGCATTTGTATCAAGCAAAAGGAGGAACAAGCTTATGTATTACACAGCAGAAGTATCGAATATGTGTCCTGTCGCTAAGGGCGCATATCACGGTCCCGCTCCCATCCCGGAGGAGGGACAGTGGATACAGGCAAAAGAAATCAAGGATATTTCCGGATTTACTCACGGCATCGGCTGGTGCGCACCCCAGCAGGGCGCGTGCAAGCTCACCCTGAACGTGAAGGAAGGCATCATCGAAGAGGCGCTGGTCGAGACGATCGGCTGCTCCGGCATGACTCACTCCGCCGCGATGGCTTCCGAGATCCTGATCGGTAAGACGCTCTTAGAGGCGCTGAACACCGACCTCGTCTGCGACGCGATCAACACCGCGATGCGCGAGCTGTTCTTACAGATCGTATACGGCAGAACCCAGAGCGCCTTCTCGGAGGGCGGTCTGCTGGTAGGCGCCTCCCTGGAGGATTTGGGTAAAGGTCTGCGCTCGCAGGTCGGTACCATGTTCGCTACCCGTGAAAAAGGTCCCCGTTACCTCGAGATGACCGAGGGCTACTGCTCTCAGGTCGCGTTGAACAAGGACAACGAGATCATCGGCTACGAGTTCATCAGCCTGGGCAAGATGATGGATTTCATCAAGGCAGGCATGGACGCGAACGAAGCGCTCGAGAAGGCAAAGGGACACTACGGTCAGTGGGACAACGCGGCGAAGTATATCGATCCGCGTAAAGACTAAGGGAGGTGTACAGTATGGCTTTATTTGAAAACTACGACAGACGTATAGAAAAGATCAACGGCGTACTCGCCGAATACGGCATCGCTTCCGTGGAAGAGAGCCGTGAAATCTGCAAGGCTGCGGGCTTCGATCCCTATGAGATCGCCAAGACCATCCAGCCGATCTGCTTTGAGAACGTATGCTGGGCATACTGTGTCGGCGCGGCGATCGCCCTGAAGGCAGGCGCGAAGAATGCCGAAGAAGCTGCCCGTTACATCGGTATCGGCTTACAGAGCTTCTGTATCGACGGCTCCGTCGCCGAGAACCGCAAGGTCGGTATCGGTCACGGCAACCTCGCCGCGATGCTGCTCTCTAACGAGACCAAGTGCTTCGCATTCCTCGCCGGTCACGAATCCTTCGCTGCCGCTGAGGGCGCGATCGGTATCGTCCGCAACGCCAACAAGGTGCGCGAGCAGCCGCTGCGCGTCATCCTGAACGGTCTGGGCAAGGACGCCGCTCAGATCATCTCCCGTATCAACGGCTTTACCTATGTACAGACTCAGTTCGACTATTTCTCGGGCGAGCTCAAGATCGTCAAGGAAACCGCTTACTCCGACGGCGAGCGCGCGAACGTGCGCTGCTACGGCGCGGATGACGTCCGCGAGGGCGTAGCGATCATGCATAAGGAGGGCGTTGACGTCAGCATCACCGGTAACTCCACCAACCCCACCCGCTTCCAGCATCCGGTTGCCGGCACCTACAAGAAAGAGTGCAACGAACAGGGCAAGAAGTACTTCTCCGTCGCGTCCGGCGGCGGCACGGGCAGAACCCTGCATCCCGACAACATGGCGGCAGGTCCGGCTTCCTACGGCATGACCGACACCATGGGCCGTATGCACAGCGACGCCCAGTTCGCCGGCTCCTCCTCCGTACCGGCTCACGTCGAGATGATGGGCTTTTTGGGCATGGGCAACAACCCCATGGTCGGCGCTACCGTCGCGGTAGCTGTCGCGATCCAGAACAGCCTGAAATAAACGATCTCCCTTTGCTCGGGAGAAGGCGGCAGCCTATGCCGCTGTCACAGCATGAACAAGGGCTCCGGCAGAAATGTCGGAGCCTTTTTGACTGTAGAAAAACCTATAGAAGCCTTCCTTTGGAAAATGCAGCGGCGCTTATCCTAATCCTTGATAAAACGAAAAGAGACGATTTGTCAGTGATTGTCCAAATAACAAGCTTGGGGAATATAACAACATCATCTCTTAAGCATAATTTATCACAATTCAAAAAAATCAATAGTTTCAAGACAAAAAATAAAATTTCCTATCAATCACGGTACACATCGGATTACGACTATCTCTCCGCAGTCGAGCACGGCGATATGGAAACCGCTCAGAAGATGGTCGATCAAGCGGCGGAAGCGGCAGGGTATACTGCGGACGCTTCAGATATCCGCTACCAATCCCGCGACGATGATTTTGATCTTGATTTCCTCTTTGATGATGACGACAGTATCGAAAGCACCTTTGCGAAGGAGTACGCGACACATCATGAGGATATCGGCGAGGTGTTGAGAAATATCGCGGATATTGATATCGCGCCGAAGAAGTCGCGGCGGTCGCCGGACGAACCGGCTGCGTTTTCCGCGGATCATACCGACAGCTATCCTTCGCGGCATGATGTGCAAGCATACCGGCATGATGTGCTAGAATACCGGTTTCGCTTGACATCAATGCGATATTAGGGTAAAATAGCTGCGGACTGTTTTCTTTTTTACCTACTCAATTCTAATACTAATTATCAATAAAACTTAAATCATGAGTTTCCATTATTAGTATCATCTATCCGGAAATGGAGAAGGCATATGGATATTTTTGAAAAATGTGAACGTTTTACGCTTGCCGACGAGTTTCGCGCCAAGGACATCTATCCCTACTTTCACGCGCTCGAAACGCGTCAGGACGCGGAAGTGATCATGGAAGGCAAGCGCCGCATCATGCTCGGCTCCAATAACTATCTCGGGCTGACCACCGAGCCCTCGGTCGTAGAAGCCGGCATCAAGGCGCTCGAGCAATACGGCTCCGGCTGCTCCGGCTCGCGCTTTCTCAACGGCACCCTGCGGATGCACCTGGAGCTGGAGGCAGAGCTCGCCGCCTTTGTCCGCATGGAAGAGGCGGTTACCTTCTCGACCGGCTTCCAGAGCAATCTCGGCATCATCAGCGCCATCGTCGGGCGTAACGATTATGTCGTATGCGACCGCGAAAACCACGCGAGCATCTATGACGGCTGTAAGCTCAGCTACGGCAAGATGGTGCGCTATAAGCACAACGATATGGAGGATCTCGAAAGGATCCTGAAGAAGATTCCCGATAACGCCGGTATCCTCATCGTGACCGACGGCGTATTCTCGATGGGCGGCGATATCGCCAAGCTGCCTGAGATCTGCGCGCTGGCAGAAGCCTACGGCGCGCGCGTGATGGTAGACGACGCTCACGGTCTGGGCGTCATCGGCGAGGGCGGCAGAGGTACCGCCAGCTACTTTGGTCTGGAGGACAAGGTCGATATCATCATGGGTACCTTCTCCAAATCGCTGGCGTCCTTAGGCGGCTATATGGCGGCTTCGCACAAGGTCTGTGATTATGTTCGCCACAACTCCCGTCCGTTCATCTTCTCGGCTTCGATTCCGCCGGCTTGCTGTGCGGTCGCGCTGGCGTCCCTGCGGCACCTCAAGGCGCATCCCGAGCTGACGGACAGGCTGAGTATGCTTGCCGCGCGCGCCAGAGACGGCTTGAGAGCCGCCGGGCTGAAGATTCGCGAAAGCGATACGCCGATCGTCCCGATCTACACCTACTCGATGGAGAATACCCTCACTAAGGCGAAGCAGGTCTACGAAGCCGGCGTCTATGTCAACCCCGTGCTGCCTCCGGCAACCGCGCCGAACGAGTGTCTGCTGCGCACCAGCTATATGGCGACGCTGACCGAGGAGCTGATCGACGAGGCGGTCGAAATTATCTCAAAGGTTTTGTTATCTCATGAATCAGAATAAACGCGTTGCTGTCGTCACCGGCGGCAGCAGCGGCATCGGAAAAGCGACGGCGTCGGCTCTGTTACAAAGGGGCTGCGCCGTTTACGAGCTTTCACGCCGCGATAATCCGCCCCCGGGCGTCCGTCACCTCACCGCCGATATCACCGATGAAGAACAGGTAAAAGCCGCGATCGGCGAGATCATGAGCCGTGAGGGACATATCGACATCTTAATCAATAACGCCGGCTACGGCATCTCGGGCGCCGCGGAGCTGACCGCTTCCGCCGACGCGCACGCCCAGCTGGAGCTGAACCTGTTCGGCATGGACAACGTGACCAGAGCCGTTCTGCCATCCATGAGAAAGCAGAAAAGCGGCAGGATCGTCTGTGTCAGCTCGATCGCCGGGATCCTGCCGATCCCGTTCCAGCTATGGTACAGCGTCAGCAAGAGCGCCGTCGCCGCCTATGTGCTCGCCCTGCAAAACGAGGTACGCCCCTACGGCGTAACTGTCTGCGCGGCGCTGCCGGGCGATATCGCGACGGGCTTTACCGACGCCAGGGAGAAGAACGACTGTGACCACAGCGACTACAGCGCGCGCGTGCGCCGCTCCGTCGCCGTGATGGAACAGGACGAGCGCTCGGGCATGAGCCCCGAAAAGGCAGGCGCCTTTATCGCCGGGCTGGCGCTGAAAAAACGCTCCCGTCCGCTGAACGCGATCGGCTTCTCCTACAAGGCGGTCGCGGCGATGACGAAGCTCTTGCCGCGCAGGCTGAGCAACTATATCGTCGGCAAAATCTATGCCAAATGAAAAACGGCTTTCGCAGCATCTGCGGAAGCCGTTTCTTGATACTAATCCTTGATAAAAAGATTTAATCAGATATTAGTGATAAATTTCGCAGAGCGAGGCGAGTGACGCAGGCATACTGTCGT
>CADBUN010000130.1 GCA_902797825.1 uncultured Ruminococcus sp.
GCGCCAGCCTGCCTGCGCCCTCCGCCTTGTTCTGCGAAATTCTCCGCTAATATCTTTTTAAAGCTTTTTATTGCTACTTAGTATAACTTAAGGAGGTTTCTGTGATGAGTATTTTTGATCAGCTAAACAAGCCCGGTGCCGAAGCGGCGGCTCCCAAGCCGTCTGAGGGCAGCTTCACCTTCATCTTTCAGGCGCTTCCCGAAAGCGTCGAAGCGCTGCGCGCGCTCCCCGAAGCAGCGCTGGATACCCCTTACAAGACAGCCGCGCTGACGATCTGCGCCCTGTGCGCCTATGCGGCGGCACCCGAAATCGGCAGGGAGATGCTCAACTTCCTCAAAGGCCCTGCTCCCCTGTCGCCGTATGAGATCAGCTTTCTCAATGACCGCTTCCGCGACGGCAAGCATATCCCCTTCTCTTACTTTGCCGGCGCCGCCCCCGAAAACAGCTATACGCCGACAGCTCCCTATACGGTGACGGTATTCTCGAATCCGTATTCGTTCCAAAACGAGGGTTGGGCTACCCTGCACCTCAACTCCGGCGGCGCGGATTCTCCGCGACAAATCAAGCTCAGGCTCAAGCCGAGTGAAGGAAAATGGTATCTCAGCGAACAGATGGTTATGGTCGGTATTCGTCCGCCGCAGAAGGATGATCCGTGGGCGTGACCGGGTATCGGGACGAAATAAAAATCCTTAGCAAACAATCCGAATGAAATGAATTCAATATAATGTTACCGAAATGAACAGCTCCCTTTGCCGCAGCAGAGGGAGCTGTTTGTATGATTGTTCATTCAAGCGTCTGTACAGAACCGGATAAAACTATTTATGGCGGTCTCTCCACAGGAAAGGCTAGGGAAGAATCGGTTTAATACAGTTTCAGGCTTGACGGATCGCACACATAGAAGGAGCATTTCAGCTTACCGCCGTCGGTTCCGAGATCGGCGTCGTAATAATAGCCTTGGTCTCTGACAGCGCCGAGCGGCAGGTCGATGGTCTGGGTACCTGCGCCGTTACTGAAGATCACATAGTTAAACCGCGAGGTCGAAACGGTATACTTGTAGACGTCCTCGTTATAGCTGTTCTTGCCGTACTTCGTCATCTTCTCGCCCGGCCAGCCGGCGTTCTTATCCTTATCATGGCCTGCGGAGCAATAGGCATAGACATTCGACCAGCCTACATTGTTGGAGAAATAGATGTCGATCTTATCGCCGGGATAGAACCGGGCGACAGCGGTGTTGAAGGCGCTGTAGGCAGCGCTGAGGGCGCTGTAATCCGCGTTGCGGCGATAAGCGTTCTTCAACGCCTGATACTGATCGTAGGACGCGAGCAGCCAGTATTGATCCAGCGCTTTCTTCGCCTGTGTGCGAAGGGTGGAGAGGTTATCGCCGGCAGGCTCGAGCTCGACCTGAGCGCCTACCACGGCGATATCACAGTCTACGCCGACCTCGGCGACGTCAAACGCCGCGCCGGTGGAAGCGGTCTCCTCGACCGGGAAGCGGCGGATCGCACCGCTGATATAGCGCTGGATCAGCGTCGCGTCGATGACGTTGATATCATCGTCGCCGTCTACATCGGCGTTCCGCCTGTTCAGCGGCGTCGGCAGCTCGATCATGACGTCATCACGCTGGATATAGGTCACGTCGATGCTGGTCACGTCGCCGTCGCTGTCCGCGTCGCCGTACAGCAAGACGGCAGAAGCCTGGGTGGGCGCCTGGGTAGGCTGGGGCGGTTCGGTCGGCTCGACGAGCGGAGAGGTTCTCTGCGGCACGAGATAGGTCGCGGAGGGGATGATCCTGTTTTCATACAGGTTGGTGCCGTGGAAAATCGTCGCGTTGGCGTACACCTCGACGATATAGCCCTCGGTACCGGCGCGCGAGGTGTCGTTATAACGCTGACCGCCTCGGATATCGCGGATCGCGCCGACAGAGGAGTTATGGATGATGGTTGCCGAGGTTTTACCGTTGGTGCTGTAATTGATGTTGCTGTAGGTCTTACCCAGATCAAACCGGAAGTGGGTATGACCGCAGAGCAGCACCGCGTTTTTGTAGGTTTTCAAGAGGTTTTTCAGCCTGGTGGTGGCGGTGGTGTTGTGATAACCGCTTTCCTTGAGCGGAATATCATAGAGCGGCGGGGTTTTGTCTCCGGCGCCCCAGTTATCAAAATTGGCGTGTTCTAAAATAAAAGTGTTCTTGCCGTCGTTCTGATACGCGCGGAGCTTTGACTCGAGCCAATCGAGCTGCGCGATCGAGAACTGGTCGTCAGCGTCAGAGTAGAAGCCGCCCTCCAGCGCCATAAAGAGGAAGTGGTCGCCGGTGGTGGGCTCGGTGATCTCATAATACGCCTTGCCGGTTTCCATCGTCGCGGCGGTAGAATCGAGACCGCTCATGGCGCGGAAATAATCCGAGCCCGGACGGCTGTCGTCCGCGATCTTGCTGACGGCTTCATCCTCATAATTCCACAGCTCATGGTTGCCGATCGCCTCATAGATCGGCTTGTCAAAATCGCTGGCGGCGAGAATCCTCAGATACGTCGCCCACTCCTCGGGATAATGGGGATTGCCCCTGCCCTTGCTATCGTTGCGGTGGTTGGTGACGTTGTCGCCGGTGGTGACGATAAAGTCAACGTCACGCGCCGCAGCGGTACGAAAGGCGTCGGCAAGATGCTCTTCGTCATAAGGGTACTTCTGTCCCTGCGCGCCGGTCTCGCCCGAGGTGATATGGATATCCGAATAGGACGCGAAGCTGTACAGCAGGTCGCTGTCGGTCTTATACGGCGCCTTATCAATCGGGAGCTTATAGCTCATGGTCGCGGCGCTGACGCTGCGGTTGGAGGGCTCGCCGCTGCTTTTGAACGCCAGCACGCGCGTCGCCTTGGCAGGGATCGCGGTATTCTCGGGCATCGTAAAGCTCGCGGATCCGTTGTTCGCAACCGTCAGCGTACAGATCGGATAATAGCCGCTTAACGCGGCGCTGTCATCCGCCCAGTACAGATAGTAGGTGCCGCCTGAGGAGGCGTCGGCGCTCACGGTGATGGTACCCTGAGCAAAGCCGGCGTCGTAGGCGTGCGTCCCCTGCCAGGTGTAGGTGATCGCGTTGGACGCGGCGTTCGCCGCGAACGGTACCGCACAGCACAGCAGGATGATCGCCAGTAAAACAGCCAAAACGGGGGTAACAATGCGTTTCATCAGCTCAACTCCTCGTTATCGTTGTGTCTGTTTTTTAACAGCACATCATTCGGATCGTATCGTTATGTCATGCTCATGGTCGCGACAGCCGAATTCACGGTGTTGCCGCGGTTATCCGTAATCTTGCAGTAAACCTGTCTGCCGTTACGGGAGGTATTCATCTGGATGTTATAGACCGCGTCCGTATCGGTGGTTGCGATCCAGTTGGTCTTGCCGGCAGGACGATAATACCACCGGTAGGTCAAGCCGTCGCCGACCGCTGCTACCCTGATGTTTGTCATCGCGCCGTTTGCGCCGGTCCAGTCGGCAGGCTGAGACGTAATCGTGATCCCGGAAGCCGCATACGAAATCGTCGCTTCTTCGGAATTCACGCTGTTGCCGTCCCGATCGGTAATCTTGCAGTATACCCTTCTGCCGTCAAACTTCGCTTCCATGGTGATGGAATCGTAGCAGGCGTCGGTATCGGCGGCGGCGATCCACTTCGCCTTATCCTCCTTATAATAATACCACTGATAGGTCAACCCGGTACCCTGTGCGGCAACGGGGATGCTGACCTGCTCGCCGTCGGCGCCTGTCCAGC
>CADBUN010000131.1 GCA_902797825.1 uncultured Ruminococcus sp.
AGTTTAGATTATATCCTACAAATCCAACTATCCGACTGTTTTATAAAAGCCAAAGGGAGGCAACTTCCTTACGAAGTGCCTCCCTTCGGCAGTGCTTTTTTGTTTGCCGATTTCATTCCCGCGATTTTGCTAATCATCAGAATGATCAATCGGGTGCGGGCGTCCCGTCCTTCACCATTCATACTTAGTATCACTATTCACCATGAATCCTTCACCGCCGCATAATCCCATTCGGGAACATATTTTTGATCCGACGCTTCGAGCTCTTGGGCGAAGCCGTCCAGCTCCAGCTCGATCAGCTTGTCCAGTACCCTTTGATACTCACGCTTTGTCAGCCGTCGGTTGATGTCGGGATGCTCCGCCGCCCGTCCGGCAGGCATATACTGCGCCATCAGGCTGATTGGGGTAGCGGCGCCCCAATGCTGCTTGATCAGCGACAAAACGCCGAGGCTGTTCCTGACGTGAGAGGGGAGGACGAGGTGCCGGATAATAACACCGCGCTTCATGACGCCGTTTTCAATCACGTTCTCCGGCTGCTGCCGCAGCATTTCGCCGATCGCGGCAACGGCTGTTTCGACATAATTCGGACAGTTGGATAATTCGGCGGCGAGTAAATTATCGCTGTATTTGAAGTCGGGCATCCAGATATCAATCACGCCCTCAAGCTGTTTGAGCGTTTCGACCTTCTCATATCCCGAGCTGTTCCATACGAGCGGAAGCGAGGGACGATAGGCAGCAAGGCTTTCGAGAATCGCGTTGACGTAATGTGACGGCGTGACGAATTCGATATTCTGCGCGCCGAGCGCTTCCAGCCGCCGGTACTCCTCGCTGAGCTGATAGGGCGTGATGGTTTTGCCCAGTCCCTCGGCGGAGATTTCGTAATTTTGACAAAAGACACAGCGAAGGTTACATCCGCTGAAAAAGATGGTTCCGGCGCCCCGGGTGCCGCTGATCGGCGGCTCCTCGTCGAAGTGCAGCGCTGCGCGCGCGATGCGCGGAAGCGCGCCCGTTCCGCAGTAGCCGTGCCGTTCGCCGGAGCGCTCGGCGTGACAATTTCTCGGACAGAGATCACAAATCATCATATCATCTCCCTGCTGTTATCATAGCATATTTCCTTCGAAAAAGCGATAGGCATGATACCTCCTCGATCATATATCAAGACTGATCAGGTAATCCTCGATCGCTTCGTCAAGCTGTACCGGGGAGAGTGCTTCTTGATTGAACAGCTTCACCAGCGCCTCGGCGTGACTTTTTTCGGGCGTAATATCCCCGATCACACGCACGACCGCTTTGTCGCGGTATAGGGTGACGCCGTAAGAAACATATTCGCCGTATTCGTCATGGAAAAAGATTTGTTGATTGAGCTCATAATGGATCACAGCGCTACCTCACGTGAAGATTTTTCACATACCAAAGAAACTATATCACCAAATGAACGCCAGTTCAAGATTTTCAACAAAAGTGTAATTAACGTTACAGGATTCGACGCCGTTTGATCGGTTTTGTAACCAATCGCCGCTTTCCGTAACTTTGGAATAACCCGGCTTAACCGCTTGAAAACCTGCCGGCATTATGATATGATGAAGCTGTAATGAAACCGGATTTTAAGTTTGAACGGAAGAGTATATGGATACCATGATCTATGCAGAGCATCTCTGCAAGGAATTTAAAAAGATGATTAAGGAACCGGGCTTGAAGGGCTCGGTCAAGGCGTTGTTTGCCCCGAAGCGTGAGATCATCCGGGCGGTTGATGATATTTCCTTTTCTGTGCCGAAGGGTGAGATTCTCGGCTTTATCGGACCGAACGGCGCCGGTAAAAGCACCGTGATCAAGATGCTCACCGGTATCTTGATGCCTACCTCGGGATATTGTCGAATCAACGGGAAGATTCCGCAGGAGGATCGGAAGAATTATGTTCGTGAGATCGGCGTTGTATTCGGTCAGCGGACCCAGCTGTGGTGGGATCTGGCGCTGAGGGAGACCTATGCCGTCTTAAAAGAGATCTATCAGGTGCCGGACGACCGGTATCACCGGCGCATGGCGTTTTTGAACGAGGTGCTGGAGCTCGACGATTTCATCACCAGCCCCGTGCGCACCCTGTCGCTCGGTCAGCGGATGCGCGCCGATATTGCCGCTTCGCTGCTCCATTCGCCCAAGGTGCTGTTCCTCGATGAGCCGACCATCGGTCTGGATGTTGTGGTCAAGGAGAATATCCGCAACGCCATCCGCACGATCAACGAGGAGGAGGGCACGACCGTGATCCTCACGACGCACGATCTCGCGGATATCGAGCTGCTGTGTGAGCGAATCGTCATGATTGATAAGGGCAGGAAGGTATTCGACGGCGGCTTGTCCCGACTGAAACAGCATTTCGGCGATATCCGCACGCTGGAGTTTGAGCTGACGAACGCCCCGGACGTCAAGCTGCTGGATTATAACCGCCGCTTTCGTTTGCCGGAGGACGAGATCGGCTGTGAGAGCGACGGCGCGCTGGTGAAGGTGCGGTTCGATACCGCCAAGGTCAGCGTGGAGGATATCATTTCGTATACCTTATCTGCCGTACACGTCAAGGATCTGCATATCCGCGACGTCGAGATCGAAGAGATCATCAAGCAGGTTTACCGCCGCGAGGTGAGCTTATGAGCCGCCTGAGGCGCTATTGGCGCACCTACAAGCCCTTTACACGCGCCGGCATTCAGGAGCAGATCGCTTACCGCGCGAACTTCATCTGCTTCCTGATCGGCGAGATCATGTCTGCTTTTATCATGTACTTCGTATGGAAGGCGGTATTCCTCAGCTCGAACAGCCCGACCTTTATGGGCTTTACGATGGAGGATATGGTGGTCTATCTGTTTATCACCTTCCTGACCGGCTACATGACCTATTCGGACGGCGCCTTTGCCATCGGAGAGGAGATTATCGACGGCTCCATCGCGATGCGGATGATTCGACCGTGCTCCTTTGAGTCGAGCTTCCTGTTCCATGAGCTCGGAAGCCGCCTCATCTCCGCGTCCATGATCTTTGTTCCGATGGTGGCAGGGGTTGAGCTCTATCGGTTTTTTGTCTATGGGAGCCTGCGGTTTCAGCCGGTTTACTTCCTATTATATATGATCAGTATGTTTATCGCCTACATGATCTCGTTTTATTTTAATGTCTGCTACGGGTTTATGGCGTTCTTCTTCAAAAACCTGTGGGGCACGACGCTGATCAAGGAGACGCTGGTGGATTTTCTCTCCGGCGCTACCGTTCCGCTGGCGTTTTTGCCGACGGGCTTGGCGGCTGTGCTGAATATCCTGCCGTTCGCGTCGCTGTCCTATACCCCGGTGATGATCTATATGGGGATGTATTCCTACGGTGAGATCGCGTGGCGTATCGGGCTGCAGCTATTCTGGCTGGCGGTGATGTTTGCCGTATCAAAGCTGATCTGGCGATCCGCCGTGCGGCGGTTGTCTGTGCAGGGAGGGTGAGCGTGATGAAACGATTCTTTCGCCTGCACCGCATTTTTATCGCCCAATATCTGAAAAAGCTGATGGAGTATAAGGTCGATTTCCTGTTGGGGGCGCTGGGACTGCTGCTTACCCAGATCATCCAGATCGCTTTTCTCGGGATCATTTTCAGTCAGATACCGTCCCTGATCGGCTGGAGCTTTGAGGAGATCCTGTTTATCTACGGCTTTTCGCTGATCGCCAAATCGCTCGATCATCTGTTTACCGATAACCTGTGGATGGTGGGCTACCGCATCATCCGCAAGGGCGAATTTGATAAATACCTCACCCGACCGATCAACACGCTGTATCATGTCATCGCCGAAAACTTCTGTGTAGACGCGTTCGGCGAATTGCTGACCTGCGCGCTGCTGCTCGGCTATGCGATTCCGAGACTGCACCTGCCGTTTCACTGGTATACGATACCGCTGCTGCTGATAGTGGTTGTATTCGCGACGCTGATCTATACGTCGCTGAAGATCATGACTGCCGCCATTTCCTTTTGGACAAAGGCGAGCGGACATATCACGCATATGCTGTATATGACCAACGATTTTTCCAAATATCCGGTTTCTATTTATCATAAGGCGGTTCAGACGATCATTACCTATGTGATTCCGTTTGCGTTTACGGCATATTATCCGGCCAGTTATTTTTTGACCGGTGAGAATCCGCTGTTCTGTATCGGCGGTACCGTGATCGCCGGGACGGTCTTGTTTGCGCTGGCGCTGTTTGTATGGAGCCGCGGCTTGAGGGCGTATGAGTCGGCAGGCTCTTAACCTGTTCCATCATCTATTAGGAAAGTGATAGCATGAAGAATCCGTTTGTATCCGTATCGGAGATTGATCAAACCGAATACCTGTCTGAGCGCTGTTCGCTAAACCGTATGGTGCTCAAAAAGCTGCCGCTCTACGGGATCGAGGACGAGATAGAGGGGATGACCTTTCCGGAAATCTTTTCCACACCGGCGCTGATCGCGGAAGTACACGCCGTGTCCCGCCAGCTGGGCGTTGATCTCAGCGGCAAGCCGGATTACCTGCTGCCGCAGATGGTCGATGAGTCGCTGCATTCGGATAACGCGCGCTATCGCCAGATGGCAAAGCGCGTTGTCAAAAAATTCGGCAACCGACTCGGTCTGCTCCTGCTGACGCTCAAAACAGGGGAGAGGGAAAACCGCCTGGGGCGCGGGGACTGGGATGACGACTGCTGGGCGTACTGGCGCTCTCTCGATACGGTGATTCTGACCGGCGGGCTGGCCAGCTCCATGCTCGGCAGGCGCTTCAAGGAGTGTATCCACACCATATTCGATACCGCGCGCGTCAAAGCCTACCGGATCGTTTTGTTTGATAACGGCTCCTATATCGGCATGATGGGACTGGCGCAGCAGCTGATGCGGGACGATTCCGCATCGCTGGTGCTGGATCTTGGGCATACCGGCTGCAAGCGGGCTGTCATCAGGAAGTCGGGCGGCGAGCTTACGGAATTCATCCCCCAGGACAGCCTGCCCTCGCTGTATATGCAAAGTCGTTTTGATAACGAGGAGGAGAAGCGCGCCGCGGCGCTGCGGCTTCACCGCTATCTGGTCAATACCATCACCGCGTCCTACCGCGTCGGTCAGACGGCGGCGTCGCTGAGCGATACCGTGCTGATCAGTATCGCCAATTATACGCATAACGGCATTTTGAACAGCAGGCGCGGGGGCTACGCGAAGCTCAGCCTGCTCGGCTCGGATTATGCCAAGGTACTCGAAGAGGATCTTTCGGGAGAGCTGCACCGGGATATCAAGATACGGCTGGTGCATGACAGCACCGCCTCCGCGCTGTACTTTTCCGATTATGAGCGTTCGGCGTGTATCACCCTGGGCACCGGCTTCGGCGTCGGGTTCACGGATATAAACCTGGGCTGATTTTGAGCGACGTTCGAAAAGAACGCCGCTTTTTTGTGTATTTCATATAGGCTTTTGTCATTTTGAACAAAAAACCGACAAAAAGATTGTGCAATCAGACACCGTGAAATCTTTGGTTTTTCATTTATTTATTGGGGAGATTATGCTATAATGATGGTAATTGGAATAGTATGCTGTTCCATAGTACGTATTTTTTTATAAGGAGAGGATTACATGAAAATTCGTAGGATTATCTCCGCAGCTTTGGCTGTACTGATGCTGATGTCAGTCTTTACCGTAGCGGCTTCCGCCGCTGACGCTGATTTGGCTGATACAGGCGCTGCCAACCAGAGCTATCTCGAGAACTACGCCAAAAACGCGGCTTTGGTCAACGACCTCGGCTGTACCTACACGCCGACTGCCACCACCTTTAAGGTGTGGGCGCCCGAAGCCACCTCTGTCATGGTAAAAATGTTTACCACCGGTACCGACGCCGAGTCCGGCGCTGCCGTTCTGGGTACCTTCCCCATGACCTATGACAGTAATACCGGCATTTGGTCGCTGAGCAGATCCGGCGACCTCAAGAACACCTATTACACCTATCTCGTGACACGCAACGGCGCTGTTAACGAGACCGTCGATCCGTATGCGAAGGCTGTCGGCGCGAACGGCGACCGCTCCATGGTTTGCGATCTCGATTCCACCGATCCTGCCGGCTGGGATAACGACAGCCACGTGCTGTTCAACAACCCCGGCGAGGCTGTCGTATGGGAAATCCACGTTCGTGATTTCTCCATCGACGTTTCTTCCGGCGTCAGCGAGGCTAACCGCGGTAAGTACCTTGCGTTCACAGAGGGCAACACCACCGTGAACGGTCAGGGCAAAATCGCCTCCTGCGTTGACTATCTTGTTGAGCATAACGTCAACTGCGTACAGCTGATGCCCATCGAGGACTTCGCCTCGATTGACGAGACCGATAACCGTGTTAACCGCAACTGGGGTTATGATCCCAAGAACTACAACGTTCCCGAGGGCTCCTATTCTTCCGATCCCTATGACGGCAACACCCGTATCAAAGAGTTCAAGATGCTGGTTCAGGCGCTGCATGACCGCGGTATCTCCGTCGTCATGGACGTTGTTTACAACCACACCTTCGTTCGTGAGGGTTCTCCGTTCTCCAAGACTGTTCCGAAATACTTCTATCGTATGTCCAACATGAGTACGAATTCCTATCATAACGGTTCCGGTCTGGGTAACGTACTGTCCACCGAAAAGGCGATGACCAGCAAGTACATCCAGGATTCTCTGCTGTACTGGGTTAACGAGTATCATGTCGACGGCTTCCGTTTCGACCTGATGGGCTGCCACGATACTACTGCCGTTAAGAATTGGAGAGCCGCGCTGGATAAGGTTGACACCCGTATTCTGATGTACGGCGAGCCTTGGGCAGGCGGCAGCGATAACGGTATCAGCAACGCTGTTTCCAAGAGCAACATCGCTTCTCTGACCAGAGTCGGCGCCTTCAACGAGGGCTACTCCGACGCCTTGAAGGGCAGCCATGAGACCGCTACCGGTACCGGCTTCCTTAACGGCGGCGGTGCGACCGAGATCTTAAAAGCTGCCGGCGGTACCGCATCCGACTTCAGCGGCGCGAAGCCCGAGCAGATGGTTCAGTACACCGATAACCACGATAACTGGACGCTCTTTGATAAGATCCTTGCTGCCAACAGAACCTCCGGTTTCAGAACCGCGAAGGACGATCCCACCCTCTATAACACCAACAAAACCATCGTTGATAATCCGAGCGCTCAGGTGCTTGGTCAGATGAAGGTCGCGCTGACCTCGTCCCTGACCTCTCAGGGTATTCCGTTCACGGTTGCCGGTACCGAGTTCTGCCGCACCAAGTACGGCGATCAGAACTCTTACCGTTCCCCTGACAATATGAACGCGATCAACTGGGGACGCGCTGACAAATATGCCGATATCGCCAACTATTATGCAGGTCTTGTCGCAATTCGTAAGGCTTGCTCCGCATTCGGCGATTCTACCGCTAACGCGGTTTCCACCGTATCCGGCGCGACTGCATGGCAGATCACCAACAACAAGTCCGGCGAGTGGAACAAGGTCATCGTTGCGCTGAACAACTCCGGCTCCGCGAAGTCCATCAGCCTGTCCGGCTCTTGGGTAGTGGTTGCCAACGGCACGAAGGCAGGCACCGCTTCTCTGGGCAACGCTTCCGGTTCTTACAGCGTTCCTGCATGGAGCAGCGTTGTACTGGTTGATTCCGCAAGCTTCGGCAACTACAAGCAGCCGGCTCTCGGTACTGCTTCCCTGACCGTTGAGCATTATACCCGCGACGCCTCCGGCTCCTACACCAAGTCGCTGACCGAGACCGCGAAGTATAAGGAAGGTCAGACCTGGCGTGCTTCCCAGAACCTCTCGATCCTGTTCGATCATAAGCTCGACAAGATCGAATCTACCGCAGGCGATAACGTTACCTCCGGTAAGGCGACCGCAGGTCAGAACATCACCGTTAAATTCTATTATACCAGAGAGTTCGGTTCGGCTTACCTGACCGTTAACTTCCTGGATACTACCTCTAATACCGCCATCAAGACGCCGATGAAGTATCGTCTGAAGGACGGCGATAAGTTCTCTATCCCCGCAACGCGCGTTCAGGGCTATGAGATTGATACCGCGAAGATCCCCGGCAAGACCGTCGGTACCTTCGATTCCGCTGCTCCCTCGACCTTCAACTTCTATTATAAGAAGCTGGCTAACACCACGACCACCGTTCATTATTACAACTCCAAGGGTTGGTCCTGGGTAAACTGCTATGCATATGACGATCAGGGCAATGAGCCTCTGGGCGCATGGTCTACTCAGGGTAAGAGAGACGCCAGCGCGATGAAGGACGATCCTGCACAGTCCGATTCCAAGTGGCTGGTTGTTACCGTTCCTTCCGCTGCGTGCTACGTCATGTTCCATAACACGAACGCTAACGCTCAGGTTCCCGATCAGGGCGAGCCCGGTTACGAAGTAGCCGGCGAGGCTTGGATCAAGGATAACGTTACCACCTTCAACTGCTCTATCGTTACCTCTCATATTGATCTCGAGACCGGCGAGAAGCTCTCTCCCGATGTCACCAGAGATTACACCAACGTCGGCTCCAACCAGTCTTATGTTACCTCTCCCGACGCTTCACTTAACCGCAACTACATCGCTCCGGCGCTGGCTTCCGGCTTCTATCAGCCCGGCGTTCTGAATGTTGTCTATCTCTACACC
Source organism: uncultured Ruminococcus sp. (assembly GCA_902797825.1). GTDB lineage: Bacteria > Bacillota > Clostridia > Oscillospirales > Acutalibacteraceae > Ruminococcoides. The sequence continues at coordinate 8,656 of CADBUN010000131.1, forward strand.
GATGAAGCCCATCATGGCGACAAGCTCACCTACGGTGACGTTGACCTCGATACCTATGTAACCGTTATGGACGTTACCCTGCTGCAGAGAGCCGTTGCGAATATGGTTTCTCTGACAGATGATCAGAAGACCGTCGCTGATGTTGACGCCAATAACGATGTCAGCTCCGTTGACGTTACCTATATCCAGCGTTACCTCGCTGAGATGAAGGTCAAGGGTAACCGCACCGGTAAGGTTGTCGGCGCGGCAACCGGCGATCATACCTATGATGAGTTCCTCGGCGTTTATAACAGCCTGAACGCGCTGATCGCGAAGTATCCGGCTGCTACTTACAGCTCCAATCCCGCTTATCAGCAGGCGCAGGCTGCTCTGGCTGCCTATTCTGCGACCAGCATGAATCCGTTGGCTGATCCTGCTGAAATTGATGCCGGCTTCGATGCTTGTGTCGCTGCTTACAGCGTATTGAGCGCTGTTCCGATCGGCGATGATCCCACTCCGGATCCTCCTGTTCCTGTCAAGGATTACATCCTGGTGACAGATAACTTAGGTTGGGGTTCCGCGTACGTATATGCTTGGGATGCCGAGGGCAATCCGCTGAACGGCGAGTGGCCCGGCTCCGCTCAGGCTGAGACTCAGGTAAATGATTACGGCGAGACTCAGTTCAAGTGCTATATCCCCGCCGGCGCTGTCGGTTTGGTTGTCAACAACGGCAACGGCGCTCAGACCGCGGATATCACTGACTTTACCACCTATGACGGTTACTGGCTGGATGGTACGCAGAACGAGCTCGGTCATTACAATATCAACGGTTTCACCCTCGACGGTCCGATTGATAATCCGGACAAATTCTTCCTGCTGACCGATAACTTCGGTTGGGGTTCCGCGTATGTTTACGCATGGGATGCCGACGGTAACGCGCTGAACGGCGAGTGGCCCGGCTCCGCTCAGGCAGAGACTGTGACTAATGATTACGGCGAGACGCAGTTCAAGTGCTATATCCCCACCGGTGCTGTCGGCGTGGTCATCAACAACGGCAACGGCGCACAGACCGAGGATATTACCGACTTTGATAGCTATACCGGCTATTGGATGGATGGTACACAGAATGATCTCGGTCATTACTTGGTAACCGGCTGGAACTAAAAAGCATCATACTCCAAAAAAGGGAGCAGACTTCGGTCTGCTCCTTATTTTTGTCGAAAAAGGATATGTCATTGTCAGATTCTTTCGGCTCTTTGCCAATAGTTGGGGCAAACCCGAATAAAACAGAGTAAGAGATAAGATTGGTATTAATTGTTTTTAAAGAGTTATATGGTTTAATTCCGAAGCAGCCTGAACAGGGAATGTCGATCAAAACGATCTTTTCGGATAGAAGAAAACGCCGGGCAATTGCTCAGCGTTTTTTGGTCACGGTGATATAAATATTGTTGTCCAGTATGGTTTTGGTTTTCCAAAGCGATTTGAATTCTTCGTTCGTCAATTGTCTGTTATAGTCCTTTTCATTCGCGTTGGCGTTTTCGCGAAGCGAATCCGCGAGATAGAGATGGTTCTCGTCATATCCGGTCACGACAGCATAGTGGGTATCGTGAGGAATACGGATGAATACGATGACGGGAACTCCCTCGGCGACCTTTGCCTTCAGCGATTCGAGGTCCCCGTGATACGCTTTGGCGTCAAAGCCGTGATCCTTAAATAGCTTTTCTACGCTGTTTGGCGAGGTGAAGCCAAAGCTTTGACGCAAATCGTCGGACAGCTTGTCACCGGTGGTTTCATATCCGAAATGCCGCATTACATACGCAGCCGCGTAAGCGCCGCAAAAGCCCTCTCCCTGATATTCGATTCGGTTATCGTCGTCGCTGATCTGAAAGGATGGGGGCGCTTTGATATCAGAGATATCCTTTGTTGTGTACAGCGCAGGAAGGAAGAGAACGGCCATACTGATCAGGAAGATAAACGAAACCGCCCCAATAATATTTCTGGTTTTCACCCGTTCACCGCCTTTCGGGAGGATAAGGATTAGTATGTGTCATCCGACAGTCCTTTCAAGTTTCTTTCGGACTGAGGGGATTACCGCTATAGTATAGCATAAAGTCAGCCGTTTGTCTATCAGCTATATTAAATACAAAAATTCGTCAAATTTCTTTTACATATTTATAGAACAGCAATTTTATGGTATAAAAGAAGATGTATTTTTATCATGAATCGGAAGGTATTTTGAAGAAAGGAATGGTATGATGAAAATCGGATTTGACAACCAAAAATACTTGGATATGCAGAGTCAGCATATCCGCGACCGTATCTCTCAGTTCGGTGATAAACTGTATCTCGAATTCGGCGGCAAGCTCTTTGACGATTATCATGCGTCGCGTGTGCTTCCCGGCTTTAAGCCCGACAGCAAGCTCCAGATGCTCATGCAGCTCAAGGATGATGCGGAGATCGTCATCGTGATCAATGCCGATGATATCGAAAAGAACAAGGTGCGCGGCGATTTAGGGATTACGTACGATCTGGACGTATTGCGGCTGATTGATGTGTTCCGCTCGCGCGGTCTGTATGTCGGCAGCGTGGTGCTGACGCGTTTTGCCGATCAGCCTGCCGCCGTGAAGTTTGAAGAACGGCTGACACAGAACGATATCCGTGCTTATCATCACTATTCGATCCCGAATTATCCTGCCGACGTGGATTTGATCGTCAGCGAGAACGGCTACGGCAAGAATGATTATGTCGAAACCTCGCGCCGGTTGGTGGTGATCACCGCACCCGGTCCCGGCTCGGGAAAGATGGCGGTCTGCCTGTCTCAGCTTTACCACGAGAATAAGCGCGGCATCAAAGCCGGTTACGCAAAGTTCGAGACCTTCCCGATCTGGAACCTGCCGCTGAAGCATCCCGTCAACGTCGCCTATGAAGCGGCCACCGCCGACCTCAACGATGTGAATATGATTGATCCCTTCCATCTGGAGGCATACGGCGAGACGACCGTAAACTATAACCGCGATATCGAGATTTTCCCTGTGCTGAATACCATGTTCGAGAGCATTCTCGGCAAGTCTCCCTACAAATCGCCGACGGATATGGGCGTTAATATGGCAGGTAACTGTATCATCGACGATGAAGCGACCTGTGAAGCCGCCAATCAGGAAATCATCCGCCGCTATTATACCGCCCTGTGTAACCAGACCAAGGGCAACAGCTCTTCCGATGAAGCGTATAAGATCGGTTTGTTGATGAAGCAGAACAAGCTTTCTGCCGATGACCGACCGGTGATTGCGGCGGCGCTGAACAGGGGAGAGGAAACCGGCTTGCCGGCGGCGGCGATCCAGCTCGACGACGGTACCATCATCACCGGCAAGACCAGCGAGCTCCTCGGCGCCTGCTCCGCGATGCTGCTCAACGCGATGAAGCATCTCGGTAATATCCCCAAGGGCGTTGATTTGATCGACGCGGCGGTGATCGAACCGATCCAGAAGCTGAAGGTGGAGCATTTCGGATCGGTGAATCCGCGCCTGCATACCGATGAGATATTGATCGCGCTGTCGATTTCGGCGGTGACGAATCCGACCGCCAGACTCGCGATGCAGCAGCTCGAGAAGCTGCGCGGCGCAGAGGCGCACGCTACGGTGATTCTGTCGGAAACCGATACCCGTACCTTAAAGAAGCTGGGTGTCCTGTTGACGACGGAGCCGAAATACGAGACAAAGAAGCTCTATCGGGGCTGATATACTATTAATACTCCTTCCGGCATCGTGTGATACGGTGCCGGTTCTTTGATGGAACCGATCTGTCAATTTGTGACAAGAAACCGCTTGTCGATTTCCCTTGCTTTTTAGGGCTGTTTATGGTAACATGGTAACGGTTAATTGATAAAAGGAGCGTTTCGGCTTTTTGCCGAAAATCAGTGGATATGGGAGATATCGGTCTCGGAAAATATAATAGTATCAAGGATTTTGTCAAATCGAAGCTGCGTGAATTCGAATCGCGCGGTGTTACGATGGCTACGCTTTTTTCGCTGATGTTTCAGGAAAAGGACAACATCATGTATGAGCGCAGTAACGGCTATCGGATCGAGACCTTCTCTTACGGCGAGGTAGAGGACAGGATTCTCTCCAAGGCGGTATCGGTCAAAAGGCTGCTCGGCGATCTTACCCCGGGCGCTGTGGTCGGACTCTCGATGGAGAATTCGCTTGACTGGATTGAGAATTTCTGGTGTATCCTCGTCTGCGGCTATCGTCCGCTGCTGATCAATCTCAGATTATCGCAGGAGATGGTAGAGGGCGCGATCCGTGACTGTCAGGCGCAGGCGGTGATCTCCGACAAGCGCACCTACAGCGTCAGAACGGTGATGAATGATGAGATCAAGCGCGTTGACAGCCGCCTTCATCCCGATACCTTCGGCGCCGAGATTCTGGTGATGACCTCGGGTACCTCGCGTCACGTCAAGCTCTGCGCGTATTCTGCCGAGGAGCTCTTTTATCAAATTAAAGGCAGCTACGGGATCATTCGCGAATGCAGCCTCATCAAGCGTCATTATCGCGATCGGCTGAAGCTCTTGACCTTCCTGCCGTTTTATCACGCGTTCGGCTTGGTGGCGGTGTATATCTGGTTCTCGTTTTTCTCCCGTACCTTCGTCGAATTAAAGGATATGATGCCCGATACCATCACCGGTACCGTGCGGCGACATCATGTGACGCATATCTTTGCGGTACCGCTCTTTTGGGAGAAGGTTTACGATCAGGCGATGAAAACCATCCGCCTGCGCGGCGAAAAGACCGAAGCGAAATTCAATCGTGCGATGGCGCTGCGCGATAAGCTCGGCGATTCTGCCCTCGGCGCCCTGTTTTCGAAGCTTGCGTTCAGGGAAGTGCGCGAGAATCTCTTCGGCGAGAGCATCCGCTTTATGATTACCGGAGGCTCCTCGATCTCCGGGGACGCCATGCGCTTCTTTAACGGGATCGGCTATCATCTTGCCGACGGCTACGGTATGAGCGAGATCGGCATCACCTCGGTAGAGCTGTCGATGAAGCCGAGCATCCTCAACGCCTGCTTCATCGGTAAGCCGATGGACGGCATGGCGTACCGGATCAATAGCGACGGAGAGCTGGAGGTCAAGGGCAAGGCGGTCGCGCGGTATATCATCGAGGACGGTAAGCATAAGAATATTCAAAACGACTTCTTCCGTACCCGTGATCTCGCGGTATGTGAGAACGGACATTATAAAATACTGGGCAGAAAAGACGATCTGATCATCGGGTATTCCGGCGAAAACCTGAACCCGAACCTGATCGAGCCTGCCCTGAAGCTGAAAGACATCAACGAGGTTTGTCTGATCGGCGCGCGTGAGGGCGCTCAGGTCGTGCCGACCTTGGTGATCTCGGTCAACCGCTTCATCTCCGCCGAAAAGCTCGGCGCGCTGGATCGGGCGGTGAAGGCAAAGCTCGAGGAGATGCACCTGACCGGCGAGATCCGCAGGCTGATGTATGTCAGCGATCCGCTGATTGTCGGCGATGAATATAAGCTCAACCGCCTGCGCCTGAGGCAGCAGCTGGAGGAAAACGCCTTTACACCCGTGACGCCCCTGCGTTCCGATCAAGGCTTAGGCGACGCGCTGGCACAGCGTATCCGTGAATTCTTCGCTGCCGCGCTCGATAAAAAACCGGAGGATATCGCCGATCAGGCGGATTTCTTCCTCGATCTCGGCGGATCGTCACTCGATTATTTTGGGATGATCTCGGCGATGGAAACCGAGTTTTCGCGCAAGCTCCCCGTGGAACAGAGCGAGAGCCTTTCGACGGTGGCGGCATTCCATACCTATCTTTCCGAAAAGCTGTAATGAATACGGTGTTGACCGTTCATCATAGAGGTTATGTTTTATTGTTTGTTTAATTGGTTTGTGAAGCTGACCGGCTGGCCGGTACAGTGGATCTGCTTTCGCAAAAAAATATATTATGAGGACCGCTCGGTTCAGTCGCGGCATATCCGCGGCAAGGCGATCGTGATCAACAACCACCGTTCTGTCTTTGATTATCCCCTGATGATGTTCGTCTTTTGGGGACGAACCCTGCGCGTGCATATGTCCGAGCTCGTGATGAAGAAGCCCGTGCTGGGCGTTTTTCTGCGGATGCTCGGCGGGATCCATGTAGATCGCACCTCTCATGACTACGGCTACATGGCGAAGAGCGAGCGAATCTTAGACAAGGGCGGCGTCATCGGGATCGCCCCCGAGGGCAGGATTCCCTTAAAGGGTGAAGCGACGCCGCTTGCATTCAAGAACGGCGCCGCGTATCTGGCGCTGACGACCGATACGCCGATCATCCCGATGTATACGAACGGCGCTTATTTTGATTTCAAGCACCGCGCGCGCGTGATCATCGGCACGCCGATCATCCCGTCACAGGTCGCCGATCCCCGGCTGAGCGATAAAGAGAATATCGCCGAGCTGACGCGCGTCATGCGCGAAAAAATAATATTTCTGGGACAAATGCTGCATGAAAGAACAAAAGAAGAAAGCTAAGCTGTTTTCGTTAAAATATCTCTTTGTAGATTTTGTCAGGATTACGGGCGCAATACCGACGCTGCTGTGGTATCGCCCGAAATTTCTGTATGAGAATCAAGAAGCGAAAAAGAAAATCCGCGGCGGCGCGCTGCTGATCTCGAACCACAACTGCTTTTTTGATCCGATTTATGTCATGCTGGCGGTGTGGTACCGCCGTCATCATATCGTCTGTAACCAAGCGTTTTATAACACGAAGGCAAGGTGGTTTTTGGAGCGAGTCCTCTGCATCCCCATCGACATCGAGAATCCCGGCTTTCAGACAATGAAGACGATCAACGACCATCTGGTGAACGGCGAGCTGGTGTCGATGTTTCCCGAGGGACATATCAACGACGGCTCCGGCGAGATGCGCGGCTTTAAAAGCGGCATGGTGCTGATGGCGATGCGCGCCGGGGTGCCGATCATCCCGGTTTATACCCGTATCCATGAACCGAGGTCGAGCCGGCTGAAGCTGGTGATCGGCGAGCCTGTCGATATCAACAGGATGTTTGACGGGCGGCCTACCATGTCACAGATTGAAGAAGTCACGCAGATGCTGTTTGAAAAAGAGAATAAACTCAAGGAAATTGCGTTTAAAAGCTGAGTTAAGAATCGCCGGCTACTGTCAATGTGCCTGTGTATGGCATGAAGAAATCAATGATACCCACATATCGGAGGAAAGCTATGATAACCCCTGACAGAGAAGTATTCAGAAAATACACCGATCCCGAACAGTTCGGGCAGATCGTGGAGATGGACAGTGTGTCCGAGATGTGGAAGCGTTCCGTCGAATGCTTCCCCGATACCGTCGCGATCGCGGATCAAGGAACAGAATATACCTATGCAGAGATCGAGGCGGACGTCAGCCGCTTGCGCTCGCTGCTCAAGGGAGAGGCGAATCGGCGCGTCGGCATCTACTGCCCGAATTCCTATGATTTTGTCCGTTCCTTTTTGGCGGTCACTACCTTGGGGCTGACGGCGGTCATCCTGCCGCCCCAGCTTGACGCGATGACCGTGTTCGGCTGTGTGATGAAATTCGGGATCAGCGCGCTGATCTGTCATCCCTCTTTGACGGATAATACCGGGATACTCGCCTCGAAGCGACCGGATGTTCCGGTGATCCGATCCGACGCCAAGGGGGAAGCCGCCTGTGACATGGTTTTTCCGAATGCCGACGATCCCTGCGTCGTCATGTTTACCGGCGGCACGACGGGGAAGAGCAAGGGCGCGATGTTGTCGAACGCTGCCGTGATGCAGGGGACGGTGAACGGCTGTTACGGATACCGGGATGTATTCGGTCAGCGTTATCTGCTGGTCTTGCCGCTGTCTCATGTGTTCGGCTTGATCCGCAACCTGATGACGGCGCTGTATACCGGCTCTACGCTTTTTATTTGTCGGAATAACAAGGATATGTTCCGCGATATCGCGATGTTCCGTCCGACGATTTTGGTGTTGGTACCGGCGCTGGCTGAGATGGCGCTGAATCTCTCTAAGAAGTTCGGCAGGAATATGCTCGGCGATTCGCTGAAATACATTATCTGCGGCGCGGCGGCAGTACCGCCGTATCTGGTGCATGAATATCAAAGCGTCTTTCATATCACCCTTTTCCCCGGCTACGGCTTGACCGAAAGCGCGAATCTCGTTTCCGGTAATCCGGAGAATCTCCGAAAGCCGGAATCCGTCGGACTGTTGTACCCGAATCAGGAGGTCAAGGTCGTTGACGGCGAGCTGCTCATCAAGGGCAGGAATATGATGCTCGGCTATCTCGGCGAAGAGGAAGCGGGGGTATATGATGAGGAGGGCTACTTCCGCACCGGGGACTTGGTGCGCTTTGACGAGGACGGCTTCCTCTATATCACCGGCAGGCTCAAGGAGGTTATCGTCCTGCCTACCGGCGAGAACGTCTCTCCGGCGGAGCTGGAGGTGCGGTTTTTGACGCTCGATCTGATTCAGGACGCCCAGGTGTATGAGGATGTGAATGATGACGGCAGTCATTTCCTGGCGCTGGAGGTTGTACCGCGCGCGCCGGAGACCGCGAAGCTCGGCGAGATTGATCCCGTACCGGTCATCACCGAAGAGCTGGAAAAGATCAACAACACCCTGCCGTCCGAACAGCGTGTATCGCGCATCATCGTCCGCGATACGGATTTTGAACGCACGCCCAGTATGAAGATCAAGAGGTATAAAAAATGCTGACAAGAGCAGAGATTTTTGACAAGCTGAAGGATATTTTACTGTTTACGGACGATAAGAACCGCTCAAAGCTCGATACGATTGACGAGAATACCAAGCTCGTCACCGATCTCGGCTTCACTTCCGTGTCCGTGCTGTATATGGTGATCGCGATCGAAGAGAGCTTTGGTATCGTGTTCGGGGATGTTTCGATGAACGATTTTGAAACGATCGGCGACGTGATTTCCTATATCGAGGCAAGAGTAATATGAAGTGGCGCTATGAGGAACCGCGCAGGGGCGATATCATTCGCGCCAAATTCGGCAGCGTTTATCACTTCGGCGTCTTTGTCAGTGAGGCTGAGGTGATCGCCTTCGGCTTGCCGCCGACGGAAGAGAATTTGAAGAATCAACAAAACGTCAAGGTGATCGCCACCGATATCGACGCCTTTGCCTGCGGTCATTTGATCGAAACGGCACAGCTGAGCTTTTCACAGCGGCATAAGCGCAACAGCCCCGACAAAACGGTTGAAGAAGCCAGGGCACGGATCGGCGAGGGCGGATACAACATCATCCATAATAACTGTGAGCACTTTGTCAACGAAGTTGTCTTTGGCGAAAAAATCTCGGAGCAGGAGCGCTCCGTGCGTGAAAAATGGCAGCGCTTCAGCGCCGGCAGAAAACAGTAGCCGACGGACATAAACGCTTTTTATCAACCGAATTCTATGCTTTATCTCATCATTCTTTGTGCAGTCATCCTGTTTATCATCATCTTTGTGATTGCGCCGGCAGTCGTATGCTACCGGTCTGTTTTCGGTCGCCGTAAGGTACTGCCGCTGGATGATGACAGGCTCTATAAGCCTGCGATACAGCCGTATCGGGAGCGGATGCTGTCCGACTGGCGCTATTTGAAGGAAAAGGGCTTTGAGCGCCTGAGCGTTCTGTCACAGGACGGGATCACGCTGTGCGGCGATCTGTATGACCGCGGCGCCGATCGTACCGCGCTTATGGTACATGGCTACAACGCCGATCCTTATGTCAATCTGGTGTCGCCGGCAAGATGGTTCTATGACGAGGGCTTCAACGTGCTGGTGATCTATCAGCGCGCCCACGGCTGCAGCGGCGGCAACCGCAGCGGCATGGGGCTGAAGGAAAAGGACGATGTCGTCGTGTGGATCGACGCGCTTTTGCGGCGCGATCAGTCTCAGCGTATGTTGCTATACGGGGTTTCGATGGGCGGCGCGACGCTCGCGTACCTGTCCGATACGCTTCATCAGGAACAGGTAGCCTGCATGATGATCGACTGCGGCTTTATTTCCACGGAAAACCAACTCCGAAGCGACGCCAAGCGGATGCATCTTCCGCCGCTTTTGGTACCGTTGATCGGTATCGTCGCGCGGCTTGACCAGCAGATTGATATTCGCGAACGGACGACGGAGCATTTGAAGCACGCCTGCAAGCCGATCCTGTTCATCCACGGAGACGCCGATATGACGGTACCGTTGGAGGAGGGCAGGAAGAATTTTGACGCCTGCAGCGCCGAGAAGCGGATGGTTATCGTGGAAAACGCCGCGCATACCGTCGCGTTTCAGACCGACGAGCAGAAGGTCAGTGCAGCCATGAAGGACTTTATCACCACATATATTCAGAAACAATAACATTCAATATAGGAGGAAGATTATATGAAAGATTTTGTTATTTTAGCGGACGCAGGGTGCGACCTTTCCGCGGCGTTTCAGGAAAAGTACGATATCAAGGTGATCCTCGGTCATCTGGTGCTGCCCGGCAAGGGCGACGTGCCTGCTTTTATGAAGTGGGAGGATATCACCTCGGAACAGTTTTATGCTGATTTAAAGAAGAATCCGAACGATTATGCCACCTCTCCCGCGAATGTCGCCGAGTATGAGAACGCCTTTGAGCAGTATGTCAAGGACGGCAAGGCGATCCTCTGTGTGACGATCTCCGGCTCGATGTCCGGCTCATTCGGCTTTGCGACGACAGCGCGCAAGAATATCCTTCAACGATACCCGGAGGCTCAGATTCGTATCATCGACTCGATGCGCTTCGGTCCCGGCTTCGGTCTGATGCTGGTACACGCGTCCGAGCTGCGCGCACAGGGCAAAGCCTTTGACGAGGTAGCGGTATATCTCGAAGAGAATAAGAACCGCTTCCATCAGGCGGGCTGGCTGGATGACCTGAGCTTCGTCGCCAAGAAGGGCAGGATCACCCATCCCAAGGCGTTTTTCGGCACGCTCGCCGGGATCAAGCCGATCGGAGAGTTTGACTCCGGCGGTATGACGACGGTTCTCGGCAAGGCGAAGGGCGCCAAGGCGGCTTACGCGGTGCTGATGAAGTATATCGAAGCGACGATCGAGAATCCTCAGGATCAGATCATCTTTATCGCCCAGACCAACCGTTTGGCGCAGGCACAGGCATACAAGAAGATGATAGAAGAAAGATTCCGTCCCAAGGCGGTTTACATCAACGATGTATTCCCGTTCTGCGGAATCAACGTTGGCCCCGGGCTGATGGCGGCATACTATCTCGGTAAGCCTATCTCCGATGATCTGAGCACCGAGCGCGCGCTGATCGAGACATTCATCGCCGAGACAAAGTAATCGGTCAACGTGACCGATGTTCCCCGGCGCGGGAGGGGACGGAGCAGCATACTCCGTTTTCTCGTCGCGTATCAGTATAACAGAAAATAGGTTTGTATCATTTATGCCCAATAAGAGAATTAACGGTATCCATCTGGAAAAAATGATGAAAAACGGACTCGCCGCCCTGCAACGCCGTGAACAAGAGGTCAACCGCCTCAATGTGTTTCCGGTACCGGACGGCGATACCGGTACGAATATGGTGCTGACGCTGTTGAACGGCGTCCGTTACGCGACGTCAAGCGAGGACTGCGGCGTGTATCTGCGCGGCTTGTCGGACGGGATGCTGCTGGGAGCGCGCGGTAATTCCGGCGTGATTCTGTCCCAGTTCTTTCACGGCTTCGCGGTTGAAACGGCGCGATCGCCGATCATCGGCCCCGGCGAGCTCAGAGCCGGCTTGATCCGCGGCTACCGCGCCGCCTATGACGCGGTGGTGCATCCGGTAGAGGGGACGATCCTCTCCGTGATGCGTGAGGGGATCGAGCATATCCGCTCCCAGATCACCCGTACCTCTACGATCGAGAGTATCCTGTCGATGTATATCGCCGAAATGCGCAAAACGCTGTCCTTCACCCCTGAGATGCTCAGCGTCCTGAAGGAAGCCGGCGTGGTTGACAGCGGCGCTTACGGCTTTATCCTGATCTTTGAAGGGATGCTCAAGTGCCTGTACGGCGAGGTGATCGACCTCGCGGAGCAGCCGGAGCAGCCTTCGGAGAAGCCCCTTGTCGATCTCTCGCTGTTTAACGAGCATTCAGCGTTTACAGACGGTTACTGTACCGAATTTATTTTACAAAGGCTGGTTCATCCGCGCTATCGGCAGGATTTCTCCAGAGACAGCTTCATCTCGGAGCTGAAATTCTTCGGGAATTCGATCGTCGTGGTGGTAGACGGGACGCGCGTCAAGGTGCATATCCATACGCTCTATCCGGCGAAGGTGATCGCCTTTGCCCAGCAATACGGTGAATTCCTGACCTTTAAGATCGAGAATATGCAGGTTCAGCATAACGAGCATGACCGTATCGCGGCGCCGAAAAAGGAGCATAAGCCGCTCGCCGTGATCGCTGTCGTCAACGGGGAGGGGATGAAGGAGCTCTTCTCTCGCTTCGGCTGTGATATCGTGATTGACGGCGGTACGACGATGAATACCTCCTCCGCCGAGTTTGTTGACGCCTTTTCAGAGGTGGACGCCGATCGGATCGTGATCCTGCCGAATAATCCCAACGTGATTCTGGCGGCGAAACAGGCGGCTCAGCTTTCGAAGCGCCGTGATATCACCGTCATCGAATCCAAAAGCGTCGCCCAAGGGTATTTTGCCATGGCGATGGATCTCCCCGACAGCGACGACGCGTCGTTCCGCGTTTCTCAGATGGAGAGCGGTATCAGAGATATCGCGACCATCAGCCAGACGGTCGCTTCGCGTGATTACAGCTATCATGAGATCAGCTGCCGCAGGGGTGACGAGATCGCCCTGCTCGACGGCGAGATCGTCAGCGTCGGTTCCGATTATGCCAAGACGATTTTGGACACCCTCGCCGCGGTTCCCGCTATCGAAGAGAAGGAGACCTGCGTGATCTTTCGCGGGGCAAGGGTTCCCGCGGAGAGAGAGGAACAGCTCTTTGAGCTGTTGTCGGCACAGTATCCGCTGATGGACTTTGAGTTTATCGACGGCGGTCAGGAGATTTATCACTGGATCGTCGGTGTCGCTTAATACTAATTTCAATTAAAACGCTTAAACAAGATATTAGCGGAAAATTTCGCAGAGCAAGGCGGAGATCGCAGGCAGGCTGGCGCCTGTCAAGATTGACAACGCAGCTATGCGGAATTTAACGCAATAGATGTTAAAGGGTTTTATTTGAAATTAGTATAAACAAAAGGGAGCGTTCCGTGACGCTCCCTTTTCTGATAAAAAAGGATGTACCGGGGAGGGTACATCCTTTAGTCTTTTGGAGCAGATGATGGGAATCGAACCCACACGGTCAGCTTGGAAGGCTGAAGTTCTACCACTAAA